>JAFYOJ010000055.1 GCA_017560225.1 Clostridia bacterium | reverse complement strand
ATCAATTATTCATTCTTCATTTTCGTTTTATACGGGAGGCGGCTGCGCCGAACCACCCCTGTTTCTGCTTATTACAATTTTCTAAGAAACACAAAAGCACCACCGATTGGTGATGCTTTTGTGTTTGGTGGGAGATTGTGGATTCGAACCACAGAAGTCAGTGACAACAGATTTACAGTCTGCCCCCTTTGGCCGCTCGGGAAATCTCCCATTATGGAGCTGGTGGACGGATTTGAACCCCCGACCTATTGATTACAAATCAATTGCTCTACCAACTGAGCTACACCAGCATTTTGAATGTCGTCGCCTGTGATTCACTTTGTAATCGGTCGCAAGTCGCGACAACAAAAGGGATTATATAAAAAAATCGATGGCTTGTCAAGGACTTTTTTTAAAATTTCTTCGGTAAAACAAAAATCCCGGTCTGCCGCGTGGACAAACCGGGACATTTTACCTGAACAATCTTACAGAGCCCGAACAATTGCCTCTGTATCGGAAGCGATGACCAATTCCTCGTTGGTGGGAATTACGTATACAGGAACTTTGGAATCCGGCGCAGAAATTAAAATGTTTCCATTGGGACGGTGGGTATTAGCGTTCTTCTCCTCGTCCAACTTAATGCCTAAATATTCCAAATCACGACAAGCGGCCGCACGGATCTCGTCGCGGTTCTCGCCGATGCCAGCAGTGAATACCAATGCGGTCAAGCCGTTCATGGCAGCGGTGTAAGAACCGATATATTTCTTAATCTGGTACGTCAAAATGTTTACCGCCAAAGCAGCGCGGTCATTGCCGGCAGCAACGGCGTCACCTAAATCGCGGCAGTCCGGAGACAAACCGGAAACGCCCAACAAGCCACATTCCTTATTCATGAAATCACTCATCTGTGCGGGGGTGAAACCTTTCTTATCCATGACGAAAGTAACAACAGCCGGGTCAATGGTACCACAGCGGGTGCCCATTTCCAAACCTTCCAAAGGTGTAAAGCCCATGGAAGTATCGATGACCTTGCCGTCCTTTACAGCGGAAATGGAAGAACCGTTTCCTAAGTGGCAAGTAATAATCTTAGAACCCTCTGCCTTGCCCAGAATCTTAATCATCTCGCCGGCAACGTAGCGGTGAGAAGTACCGTGTGCACCGTAACGACGAATCTGGTACTGCTGTGCCATTTCGTAAGGCAGGGGATAGGTGTATGCGTAGTCCGGCATAGTCTGATGGAATGCAGTATCGAAGACAAGCACTTGGGGTGTCTTGGGCATTGCTGCGATGCAGCCACGAAGGCCCATCAAGTGAGCGCCTGTGTGAAGGGGTGCCAGATCCCGGCAAAGTTCCAATTTGTCAATTACGTCATCGGTTACCAATACAGACTGGGAGAAGTATGCACCGCCGTGCACGATTCTGTGACCAACGGCTTCAATCTCGTCCATGTTAGCGATACAGCCAACGGTGGCGTCTGTTAAGGTTTCAATCAAAATCTTGGTGGCCTCTGTGTGGTCTGCCATATCGACTACCTTATGGTAATCCTCACGGCCGGCCATCTTGTGGGTAATCTCGCCGCCGATGCCGATGCGCTCGCAGATACCTTTTGCAATCACGGAGTTGTCGGATGTGTCAAACAACTGGTATTTCAGGGAAGAACTTCCCGCATTTACAACTAAAACCTTCATGTAAGCATAACCTCGCTATTTCTTAATTTCCGGCGGGTGAAAAACCGCCTTTTCGACCTATTATAACATATTTTTTGATTGCAATAAAGGGGTGCAAATGGTATACTTTCCAAAAACAACATTACAGGAGGAATACCCGTGAGTAACATTCCCTTTGGCATTCGACAAGAAGATATTTTACAGCATACAGAAATGGACCCCAGAGTCCGCCGCTTTATGACGCCCAAACGTGTTGTGTGGCAGTCGGAAGGCGTAACCGGCGCGGAGAATATGCTGGTGCCCACCGAGAAACAAGTGCATTTCAACGTGCCTCAAATGATGGTGCTGCAAAGCACAGACAAGCCGGCCTCGGTGCTCTTAGACTTCGGTGTGGAATTCCACGGCTACGTTAAGTTGTTTATTCAATATGTAGACACCCAGCGGGCACAAATTCGTGTGCGGTTCGGCGAATCTGCCCAAGAAACCATGGCGGAACTGGGTGGCGAACAGAATGCTACCAATGATCACATTAACCGGGATCAAGTGCTGGACGTGGGTTTCTTAAGTATGCCGGAAATCGGCCCTTCCGGTTTTCGTTTTGTACGCATTGACTTGCTGACACCCAATGCCAATCTTTCTTTCAAAGCCGTAACTGGTATCTTTGTATACAGAGAATTAGAATATAAAGGCTCTTTCAATTCCAGCGATGCCCTCTTAAACCAAATTTGGAACACCGCAGCTTACACGGTGCATCTGAATATGCAAGAGTACGTATGGGACGGCATTAAACGCGACCGTCTGGTTTGGATTGGAGACATTCATCCGGAAGTTTCCACCATTCAGGCTGTATTTGGGTTTGATGAATCGGTAAAGAAGAGTCTGGATCTGGCGCGAGATGAGTCGCCTCTGCCCCGTATGATGTGCGGCATCACCACCTATTCTTTGTGGTGGGTGTTGGTGCATTATATTTGGTATATGCAGAACGGTGATTTGGCATATTTACAAGAGCAACAGGCGTATTTGTGCGCATTGATGCAGTTGTTCGCCGGCTACGTGGACGAGAACGGCAATGAAACTTTAGACGGCTTCCGTTTTGTAGACTGGCCCTCTGAAGGGGACCCGGTTGCCATTCACGCAGGTCTGCAAGGTATTCTTTGTATGGGATTGGAAGCAGGCGGAAAATTGTGCCGGATTTTGGGCGAGGATGACGTGGCGGAACTCTGTGAAGCGAAAGTGGCACAGATTCGCGGTGCAGGCGTACCGGATACCAATGGCAACAAGCGGGCCGCTGCCATGTTGCTTCTGTCCGGCATTGCAAAAGGCGCGGACGCGGATGCTTTGGTGAAAATGATTAAAGAAACGGGTGCACAAGGAATGTCTACTTTCTTGGGATTCTATGTGCTCAATGCCCTTTCGGAGCAGAATGAAACTACCGCAGCATTGGATATCATTCGTACATTCTGGGGAGCGATGCTTTCCCGCGGTGCGACTACGTTCTGGGAAGATTTCAGCATGGATTGGTTGGAAGGTTCCGGCCGCATTGATGAATTGGTAAAGCCCGGGGAGAAAGATATTCACGGCGATTACGGCGCTTATTGTTATAAAGGATTCCGCCACAGTCTTTGTCACGGCTGGGCATCCGGACCAGCTGCGTATTTGTCCCGCTACGTGCTGGGCATCGAAGTGTTGGAACCAGGCTGCAAGAAAGTGCGGATTTGTCCGGATTTAGGCGACTTGGATTTCGCAGAGGGTACGTATCCCACGCCTTACGGTGTCATTCGGGTGCGCCACGAGAAGGACGCCGCCGGTAAAATAGTTTCTGAAATCGACGCGCCGGCTGAGGTGGAGATTGTAAGATGAGGTCTTGGGCATAAACGCCCCAAAAAACACTTTTACGCCCAAGCTTTGGGCGTAAAATCAAAAATCTTGGGTTATAACCCAAAAAATGCAGTGTTTTTGCCCAAACGCTTTTTGCATCTCGCCTTGAATAGTGCTATAATAACTCTGTTTAGGAGGCGCAGACGGCTTTGGCAGAAATTATCCCCCAAATTGCCTTAGACAAGGTATCATATACTTACTATGAAGCCGAGGAAGACGTGGACACCCGCAAAGGAGAAATGCCGGTGCCCAAGGCGGTGCATTATGCTTTGGAAGGTGTGGATTTGACGATCCGTCAAGGAGAATTCGTTGCGATTGTGGGACGAAACGGCTCCGGAAAGTCTACCATGGCAAGACTGATGAACGCCCTTTTACTGCCCACAGAAGGAACGGTCGTTGTAGAAGGCATTTCCACCTTAGATGAAGAACAAATTTGGGAAATTCGCAGCCGGGTAGGGATGGTTTTCCAGAATCCGGACAACCA
Organism: Clostridia bacterium; assembly: GCA_017560225.1. Taxonomy (GTDB): domain Bacteria; phylum Bacillota; class Clostridia; order UBA1212; family UBA1255; genus RGIG9099. The sequence goes on along the minus strand of JAFYOJ010000055.1, from coordinate 4,402 downwards.
AATCGTAGGCTCTTCCGTAGAGGAGGACGTTGCCTTCGGTTTGGAGAACTTAGGGGTGCCTCGAGAAGAAATGCTACAGCGCATTGATTGGGCGACGAAAACCGTGGGCATTCATGACCGTATGCAGGCAGAGCCCCATACATTATCCGGAGGCCAGAAACAAAGAGTGGCCATTGCCGGCATTTTAGCCATGAAACCCAACTGTATTGTGTTGGATGAAGCCACCGCCATGTTGGATCCCGTTGGACGTCGGGAAGTGATGCAGGTGGTGCGGAAACTCAATCGAGAGAACGGGATTACCATTGTGCACATCACCCACCACATGGACGAGGTGAGTTTGTGCGATCGGGCAATTTTGGTGGACAATGGTAAAATGGTTGCAGATTGTACCCCTCGAGGACTTTTCATGCGTCCGGAATTGGTGCGTCAAGCCGGATTGGAAACGCCGCCGGTGACGCGTTTATTTGAACAGTTGCGTTTAGCCGGCATCGATGTGCCGGAGGATATTATTACGCCGGAAGAAGCGGTGCCCGTCTTGACGGCATTGCTGCAACAAAGTGCGGCTTTTTGCAAACTGTCTGCAGAAGAACGAGAAGCGGCACGCCGCAGGAAACATGGCGCGTATATCTACAAAGAAGGCCCCGGCAGTCTTGAAATCCAGCACTTATCCTATACTTACGGTGTGGGAACACCTTTTGAGAAGCAAGCCATTGAAGATGTAAGCGTGTCTGTGGGCGACGGAGAATTTTTAGGCATTATCGGACATACCGGATGTGGCAAATCTACTTTAGTGCAACACTTAAACGGACTTTTACAAGGGGATCAAGGCACTGTTTTCCTTGGCGGGAACTCTATGGAAGGTGCCCGTTTGAAAGAGATGCGCAGAAAGGTGGGTTTGGTATTTCAGTATCCCGAATATCAATTATTTGAGTCCACTGTTGCCAAAGATATCGCCTTTGGTATCCGCGGGGAAAAACTTTCCGAAGAAGAAACGAGAAAGCGCGTAGAGGAGGCCGCTCAAATTGTAGGTCTTTCTTTAGACGTTTTAGATAATTCTATTTATGATTTATCCGGCGGTCAGAAGCGGCGTGCGGCGATTGCCGGTGTGTTGGTGATGAAGCCCGGCATTTTGGTGTTGGATGAGCCGGCGGCGGGATTGGATCCGGCGGGCCGGGAAGATATTTTACGCTTCTGCACAAAACTTCAAAAAGAACAAGGAATCACCGTTATATTGGTTTCCCATAGTATGGAAGATGTGGCGCGTTTGTGTGATCGTATTTTGGTGATGCACGAAGGACGCTCTGTTATGCTGGGTACGCCGGAAGAGATTTTTGAAAATGAGCAGTATTTAACAGAAATTGGTTTGGCGGTGCCCCAAATGACGGTGCTATTCCACCGTTTACAAGAAGCATTACCGGATCGAAATATTTCCGGTAAAATTTATACCGTAGAAGATGGCGTGGATGAAATTTTGGCGCTTCTTGGATGCGGAGGTGGCGTAGCATGACAATTTCCATTGGTCAATATCTTCCGGGAAATTCCGTAATCCATCGTGCCGATCCGAGGGCAAAATTGGCGCTTACCATCGTCTATATGATCTTGGTGTTGCTTACCCACTCTTTCGTGGGCTTCGGTCTTATATTCTTATATCTGGCAGGTGCGTTGTTGGCGGCGCAAATTCGTCCCAAATATATTTGGAACAGTATGAAGCCGGTGCTTTTGATTGTTATATTTACACTGGTATTGAACTTGTTCTTCTACCAAGGGGAAACGGTACTGTTTGACCGGTGGTTTGTTACGATCTATTTGGAATCTGTTATTTTCTGTATTCGAATGTGTTTGCGGATCATTTTCTTGGTGGTAGGCGTTTCTATTGTTACTTATACGACTACACCGGTGATGCTCACCGACGGCATTGAGGCGCTGTTGTCGCCGCTCAAAGTCATTCATTTTCCCGTGCACGAAATTGCCATGATGATGAGTATTGCCCTTCGTTTTATTCCCACTTTTGCCGAGGAAACGGATCGGATTATGAAAGCTCAAACTGCCAGAGGTTCGGATTTTGACAGCAAGAATTTACTGGAACGGATCCGCAGTTTTGTGCCCATTCTGATTCCTTTGTTTATCAGTGCTTGGCGCCGGGCGGAGGAATTGGCCAATGCTATGAATGCAAGATGTTATCGCGGGGGAGAGGGACGGAGTCGTTTCCGTGTGCTGAAACTAACCCGCATTGATGTGGTTATGATCGTAGTGTCGGCGGTGTTTGCTGCCGGTGTGATTGTGATTCGTATACTGGGGGTGTGGTGATGGGACAAAAAGACATTTTACAATCCGCACTCCACTGTTTTACGCACAAGCGTGTTGCCGACACCCATAAAGGCGACTACGGCAAAGTGTTGGTTATTGCCGGAAGCGTGGGCATGACCGGTGCCACCTGTTTATGCGGCAAAGCGGCGCTCCATATGGGAGCCGGATTGGTTTATTTAGCAGCGCCCGGTGGCTTAATCTCTACTTATGAATGTTTGCTGACGGAAGCGGTTAAACTGCCGGTGGGAAAGAAAGAAGATTTGTGGTTTTGTGAGGCACACTATGGGGAGTTGTTAACGCTATCCAAGGGAAAAGACGTCGTTGTAATTGGCCCCGGTCTCGGAAGCCGTCCGGAAACGGCCAAATTGATTCGTTCTTTGTTGCAGACGCCGGATTTTGCGCCGGATGCCGCCGGAATTATTGTGGATGCAGACGGACTGAACGCGTGGGCGCAGTATCTTCCGGAACTTACGGCAATTGCCTCTAAGCGCTTGGTTTTGACGCCCCATGAGGGCGAGTTTGCACGGCTTTCCAAGCAAACTGCCTCGGAAATTCATTCAAACAGAGAACGGATGGCGGCAGATTTTGCGCAAAAGTTATCCGGTGCCACGGTGATTTTGAAAGGTGCGCAAACCATTATTACTAATGGAGAGGCGCTGTGTGTCAACACCACCGGAAATCCGGGGATGGCCACCGGCGGCAGCGGGGACGTGCTGGCAGGCATGTTGGCTGGATTGGTGGCCACAGAAGGTAAAAAGGAAGATTTATACACACTCTGTACCTACGGCGTCGCACTCCACGGACATTGTGGGGATTTAGCGGCAGCGAAGTATGGAGAACGTTTTATAACGGCAGGATGTTTAATTGAGGAAATGGGGGCGCTTTGCCATGATGCAAGATAATTCCAGAGCTTGGTTAGAAATTGATTTAGATGCCATCCGGCACAATACACGGGAAATTCGAAAGCATATATCGGCACATGCAGAAATGATTGGTGTTGTGAAGGCGGATGGATATGGACACGGAGCGGTGGAAGTATCGCGGTGCATTTTACAAAACGGCGTAACCCGACTGGCGGTTTCTCAGTTGGATGAAGCCATTCAGTTAAGACAACACGGGATTACAGCGCCTATTTTACTGCTCAGCGATTTGGAACCGGAGCGGGCGGAGGGATTGCTGACCTACGATGTGGCACAGATCGTTTTTACCCGGGAATTTGCGGAAAGTCTGTCCCGGAAAGCTACGGAACTTGGGAAGATTGCTAAAATTCATATTAAATTAGATACAGGTATGGGTCGCGTGGGCTTCCGCGCAGAGGATCCTGCTGTGGTGGAGGAAATTGTTGCCATCAGTAAAATGCCCGGTCTTTGCCTGGAGGGGATTTTTACACATTTTGCGGTATCTGATGAAGGGGATGCGGGTGCAAAAGTCTATACCGAGAAACAATTTGCCCTTTTCCGAGAGGTGTGCCGTCAGTTAAAGGCGCGGGGCGTAGAAATTCCGCTTCACCACGCAGCCAACAGTGCGGCGGTTTTGCGCTATCCGGAAATGCATTTGGACGCAGTACGAGCAGGCATTATTTTGTATGGTTTTTACCCGTCCGAGGAAACGAAAGTCAGCGGCGTTTCTCTGAAACCGGCTATGACGTTTAAAGCACGTTTGACGGCGGTGAAGAAAGTGCCGGCAGGGACTTCTTTAAGTTATGGTTGTACCTACACCACGAAACGGGAAAGTGTAATTGCTACGGTGCCGGTGGGATATGCGGACGGATATTTCAGAGCTTTGTCTAACAAGGCCCGCGTGCTGATTGGCGGACAATATGCGCCTATTTGCGGCCGCGTTTGCATGGACCAATTTATGGTAGATGTGACGGATTTGGTGGCCGGGGGGACGTCTGTTTCCGTAGGCGACGAAGTGGTGCTCATGGGACGCCAAGGTAATTTGGAAATTTCTGCCGAGGAGTTGGCGGGACTTTGTGATACCATCAACTATGAGGTCATTTGCAGCCCCGGAAAGAGAGTGCCGAAGCGGTATGTAGCCGGTGGGCAGACTGTTAGTGTGATGAATGTGCTGATTGGGTAACGTTTTAGGCGCT
>JAFYOJ010000054.1 GCA_017560225.1 Clostridia bacterium | reverse complement strand
GTTTCCTTCGACGAGCTTGAAGAGGGTGCAAAGGCAGCTACACCGTTCGCATCTTTGATCGATGTAGATGATGATCGTTTCTTCGAGCCTTACAACATGCCTGTTAAAGTACAGGATTACTGCCGTGAGACAGGTCAGAAGGTACCGGAAACCAAGGGCGAAATCGTTCGTTGCGTGATGGAGAGTTTGGCACTGAAGTACCGTCAAGCTATTGAAGGTTTGGAGGAAATTGTTGGTTACAAGATTCCTGCACTTCACATCGTAGGCGGCGGATGCAAAGAGAAGACTTTGTGTAGCTTCGCAGCTAGCGCAATCAACCGTCCTGTTTATGCAGGCCCCGTTGAGGCAACTTCAATCGGTAACCTGGCTACTCAGTTGATCGGTCTTGGCGAGCTTTCTTCTGTAGACCAAGCTCGTGAGATGGTTCGCGCTTCTTTCCCCATTGTAGAGTACACACCTGTGAACCCTGCGGATTGGGATGCGGCTTATGAGAAACTTTTGAAGCTTCAGAAGAAGATCTAAATGTTGTTTGTGTTATATTAAGAGGGCTGCCTACGGGTAGCCCTTTTTGTATTTTCTCCGATGTTTAAAATTTTGTTAGTTTTCTTGAAAAGAAGTCTGAATTATGGTATTATTATACCATAATATGAACATACTATTTGTAGGAGGTATAACAATGACACAATCGCTTCCGAAAATTATTCCTGTCAACGAACTTAAGAATACAGCGAATATTATGAAAACATGTCAAGAAAGTTCCGTGCCCATTGTAATTACGAAGAATGGTTACGGTGAAGCCGTTATGATGAGTATTAAATTATACGAAGAAATGTTTGCCAAAATGCAAGCGGCAACATTGATTAATGCTGGGGTAGAAGAAGCAGACAATGGAGCAACGCCCGTAGATGGAAATGAGTTTTTCAAATCTATGAGGGCGAAATATGAAAAGTAAGTATAATCTTCTTATTTATCCACTGGCCAAGAAAGATATGGAAAGTATTTTTCAATATATTGGTGATGAACTCTGTAATCCTGCGGCGTATTCCGATTGATTCGCAGTTTTGAAAAAGCTTTTGAACATATTTGCTTGTTTCCGGAAAGTTGTCCATACGTTCAAAATGAAAACGTACGAGATCGAACTTTGCGAAAATTGGTTGTAAAGAAATACATAGTATTTTACCGTGTTCGAAATCAACAAATTCAAATTATTCGTGTTTTATATGGTATGCGTAACTATGAAGAACTATTATAAATGTTCTTCGTAGTTGCACGTTATTTGATTAATCTCTCCACCTCATCAATTTAGGATGGTCCAATGCCATCACCAACACAGGAATCAGTACGATTTGCACAAGAATGCCGGGGATTGCATTGGTAAAAGCACCGGCCATAAAAGCGGCGAAGGTAAAAGTACCCCCGGTCACTCCTAAACAAATAAACATTGCACTGCCCCAAACCAATCGGCCGACGATCATTGCCGTGAGCAAAGATACGTAAATAAACGGTTTCTTTTTGGGAAGGAACTTATGCATCAAACCTGCCACCAATCCGTAGGCCGCCAGTTCAAAAGCCATACAAAACGCGGTGGGGAAGAGTGGGGGCATTCCTAATATAAAAGAGCGAAGCAAGGGCGCAATAAAACCAACCACAAGGCCCCAAGGTCCTCCGCAAATAAATCCGCAAAGCAGTACCGGAATATGTAAAGGACATAGCATTGCACCAATTTCCGGAATTTGCCCCGTTAAGAAGGGCATTACATAGGCCAGCGCCAAGAAGAAGGCGGCTAAGATCATTCTAATTAAACGGTTTCTTTTCATTTTACGTCCAATCCTTTCAAAATAAAAAATGCCACTATCCCTTGGAGAGATAATGACACCTTCATAGTATCGTTATAAATCGTATATAGCTATCGTGCGTAAGAAACTTCGGTTTCATCATCGTTCTTCTGAACGACAGAGGCATTATACCATAAGATCCCGCAATTTTGCAATAGCGTCGGCAATCAAGGCACTTGTGTTCAAATTGGGCACGCCTGCCACCAAATTATCGCACTTATTCATGGGGATGAGAATACGTACGGCATCGGCTTTGCCAACCGCCAACGCCATTTTCTCTGTAATTTCCCCTAAAAGAGAATCGGCAATGACAATACCCACGGGGCCGATGATGACGTCTGCTTTTCGGCAGGCCACCAAAACGGGATTTTCTCCGGTGGCGCCGTTCTTGGCACCTGCTTTTAACATGGCGGCTGTGGCAATGGCATTGGTGCCCACCACCGTTAAATTGTGTTCCGGGAAAAGCGTTGTGATTTCTCTTACTAATTGTGCGCCCAAATGGCCGCCTTGTCCGTCGATAATTGTAATGTTCATAGAGGTACCTCAATAAAAATTTTCCATATTATACTACAAAATATTAAAAATGTCCATTGAAACACGCCGTTTTACCCGTTGAATCCAAGGGCTTTTTAGGTTATAATATCAAGGTTATGACATTTTACCCGAAAGGATTGACACCATGGCCGGAAATACGGAACAAATTAGGAAAGAAGTAGAGCGAAGAAGAACATTCGCCATCATTTCCCACCCCGACGCAGGTAAGACCACAATGACGGAGAAATTGCTTTTATACGGAGGGGCCATTCGTTTGGCAGGCTCTGTAAAGGCGAGAAAGACCACGAAACATGCCGTATCTGACTGGATGGATATCGAGAAACAGCGTGGTATTTCCGTAACTTCTTCTGTACTTCAGTTTGAATATAATAACTACTGTATTAACATTCTGGATACTCCCGGTCACCAGGACTTCTCGGAAGATACCTATCGTACCTTGATGGCAGCGGATGCGGCTGTGATGCTCATCGACGGCGCAAAGGGTGTGGAGGCACAGACCCTGAAACTGTTCCACGTATGTAAGATGCGTGGCATTCCGATTTTTACCTTTATTAACAAAATGGACCGTGCTGCCAAGAATCCTTTCGATTTGATGCAAGAATTAGAGGATGTATTGGGTATTCATTCCTATGCAATGAACTGGCCCATCGGTATTGATGGCGACTTTAAGGGCGTATACAACCGCCATGAGAAGCAGGTAGAACTGTTCGACGGTGGTAACCACGGTCAGAGCTTTGTAGATTCCGTTTCCGGCAGCGTGGATGACCCTGTCTTTGCTGATTTGTTGGGTGAATACTATCATGCTCATTTAATGGAAGAAATTGAACTTTTGGATATGGCCGGCGATACCTTCAGCGTGCAAGACGTGTTGGAGTGCCGTTTGACCCCCATTTTCTTTGGTTCTGCCATGACCAACTTCGGTGTAAAAACATTCTTAGAACATTTCATTGAAATGGCACCCTGCCCGGATGAAACTTTTGCAGGGGATAAATTGGTCAACCCTGTAGATACGCCGTTTTCCGGATTTATTTTCAAGATTCAGGCCAATATGAATCCGGCCCACCGAGACAGACTTGCCTTTATGCGTATCACATCCGGTAAGTTTGAGAAAGGAATGGAAGTATGGCATCCCAAGACCGGCAGAAAGCTTCGCATGACCCAGCCGACCCAATTTATGGCTCAGGAAAGAACCATTGTAGACGAAGCTTATGCAGGCGATATTATTGGCTTGTTTGATACAGGCTTAATGGGTATCGG
>JAFYOJ010000053.1 GCA_017560225.1 Clostridia bacterium | reverse complement strand
CCAGATTCTGGCACAAATTCTTGTACGATATTGGTGCAGTATCTTGTCCGGAGCCTTACGTAAAGCGTACTTCTCACGGTATGATTTTGGGTGAGAACGGTGAGAAGATGTCCAAGTCTCGCGGAAACGTTATCAATCCTGATGATATTGTAAACGAATTGGGTGCGGACGCATTCCGTCTGTATGAAATGTTTATGGGCGCATTCGACCAGGCGATTCCGTGGTCTACAAAGGGTGCCCGCGGTTGTTACCGTTTCTTAGAGCGTGTATGGAAGCTTCAAGAAATTGTAACGGATGAGGAGGAAATTTCTCAGGCATTGAAGGCAAACGTACATCAGACTATTAAGAAGGTTTCGGAAGATTATGAGCGTATGAAGTTTAATACCGGTATTGCGGCGATGATGGCACTGGTAAACGATATCTACGCAAACGGTTCTCTTTCCAGAGGCGATCTTCGCGCATTGTTGCTTCTGTTGAATCCGGTTGCACCTCACATGACAGAAGAAATGTGGGAGTCCCTCCGGTTGTCTGATAAGATGATGTACGAGGAGACTTGGCCGGAATACGATGAAGCCGCTATGGTGAAGGATGAAATCGAATTGGCTGTACAGATTTGCGGTAAGCTTAAGGGTCGTATTACTGTACCGACTGCCTACGATGCAGCACAAATCGAAGCATTTGCTTTGGCAGACGAGAAGATTCAGGGCTATATTGACGGTAAGACCGTTCGTAAAGTGATCGTTGTCCCCGGCAAGATCGTGAACATCGTTGTAGGATAAGAGGAGGAATCTCCATGAATGAGAAGATGACAGTTGCTTCCTTGATTGCAAATGCACTGGGGGAAACAGATGGCAATAATTATGTGAAGTTCTTGGAAACGCCACCGGATCGGAAGATGGGTGACTTGGCTTTTCCTTGCTTCCAATTGGCAAAGACGCTGAGAAAAGCGCCTCCCATGATTGCAAAAGATCTTTGCGAGAAGATCGAAGCTGCCAGAACACCGGATTTGGTAGACAATGTACAGGTTGCAGGCGGTTACTTGAATTTCTTCTTAAACCGCAAGGCTGTAACGGAGGCTGTTATCGGGGCGGTGCTTACCCAAAGAGACGATTATGGCAAGTCCGACGAAGGCGCAGGCAAGAAAGTATTAGTAGAGTTTTCTTCTCCTAATATTGCAAAGCCTTTCCATATTGGCCACTTGGTTTCTACCGCATTGGGAAGTTCCTTGGAGCGTATTTACAAGTTCTTGGGCTATGATACGGTGAAGATTAACCACTTAGGCGACTGGGGTACCCAGTTTGGTAAGTTGATCAGTGCTTACAAGCGCTGGGGCAATGAAGAAGCTGTCCGTCAAGACCCCATTGACGAGCTTCTCAAAATTTACGTACAGTTCCATAAAGAAGCAGAAACGCAACCGGAGTTGGAAGACGAAGCCCGTGCTTATTTCAAGGCTTTGGAGGATGGGAACGAGGAAGTTACCCGCCTTTGGAAGTTCTTTGTAGAAGCCAGCTTGACGGAATTCAACCGGATGTATGATATGTTGGGCATTTCTTTCGACTCCTATGCAGGGGAGAGTTTCTACTCTGACAAGATGCCGGAAGTTGTGGACATTATGCGCGCGAAGAACATCTTAGAAGAGAGCGACGGCGCACAGGTGGTTCGTTTTGAAGACGACAACATGCCGCCTTGCATTATTTTGAAGTCTGACGGTTCTACCATCTATGCAACCCGTGATATTGCAGCGGCTGTTTACAGAAAACGCCACTATGATTTCTTTAAGAATATTTACGTAGTTGGTACGCCTCAAGCCCTTCACTTTAAACAAGTATTTTCTTGTTTAGATAAGATGGGCATGGACTGTGCAGAAGGTTGCGTACACGTGGGCTTTGGCTATGTGCGTTTTCCGGATCGTGTGCTTTCTACCCGTCACGGAGACGTGGTACTCTTAGAAGACGTACTCACAGAAGCGGTAGAGAAGACGCGGGAAATTATTCTTCAAAGTGCTACCAGCAAACACGTGGAGGACTTGGATTATGTTTCTGAGAAAATCGGTGTTGGCGCTGTGCTTTACGCATTCTTGAAGAATGGCAGAGAGCGAGATATCATTTTCACCTGGAAAGATATGTTAGACTTTGAAGGCGAGTCCGGTCCTTATGTACAGTATGCGTATGCAAGAGGTAAGAGCGTTCTTCGGAAGACCGCAGAAATGGGCATCGATTACAGCGGCGCTGATTTAGGTCTTGCAACTTCGGATGAAGAGTACGCCTTGGTGATGCTCTTAAATCGCTTCCAAAGCGTTGTTCGGGAAGCTTCGGAGAAATACGAGCCTTGCGTGGTAACCCGTTACGTAACGGAACTTGCCCAGCAGTTTAATAAATTCTATAACAACTGTTCCATTATGAAGGCAGAGGACAGTGTTCGCGATGCCCGTCTTAAATTGACGGAAGCGGCGTGCATCTGTATCCGTTCTGCACTCAACCTGATTGGCGTGGAGGTTGTGGAGAAGATGTAAATCTTAGGAGGGAACATTGGGGGAAACAATTTTAAATGAAGCACAAATGGCGGCCGTTTCACACAGAAACGGCCCCGCTTTAGTTTTAGCCGGTCCCGGTAGCGGTAAGACCACGGTGATCACCCACAGAAGTGTGACCATTGCCAAGGAAATCGCGCTGCCCAGTCGGTTGCTGTCCGTGACTTTTACCCGGGCGGCGGGTTTGGAAATGGCACAGCGGTATTGTAAACTTGCGGGGATTGAGCATCCAAAACCGGGGGATATTCCTGTGTATCAGACGGTGCACGCCTTTTGCAATGGGGTCATCGGCATTTATGAGCGGGAAACCGGGCGGCATTTTACCAGAATTGAAGGGGAAGGCGGGGGTAAAATGCAAATTCTATCCACCCTCTATCATCGCTACAACAATAAGACGCCGGATGGGCCTACGCTAAAAGTGCTGGAAAGTGCGGCCTCCAGAAGAACAACAGACGATCGCATTCCAAACGAAAGTAAGATATTGCAAGCCTACGCTGCATATAAACGGGATAATAACCTTCTTGATTTTGAGGATATGATTTCTGTCTGTTTGGAAATTCTGAAAACGCATCCGGACTTTTGTGCCCGCATGGCGGCACAGTTTGATTATGTACAAGTGGATGAAGGACAGGATTTGTCCCGAGAACAGTACGAAGTCATTCGCTTGATTGCGCCTCACAAAAACTTGTTGATCGTGGCAGATGATGACCAAAGTATCTACCGTTTTCGCGGCGCAGAGCCTTCCTGTATTTTTGATTTTGTCAAGCAGTATCCCGATTGTACCCGCTATAATTTAACGCAAAATTATCGGTCCACCAAGCGGATCGTGGAAGCAGCTTCTATCGTTGTATCTCGCAATCAAAAACGTTTTGACAAAGATTTGTATACAATGCGTTCCGAAGGCACACCTGTGAAGGTGCGAAGATTCTCCGGCTGCGGAGATCAGGCAAAATATATCTGTGATGTACTGGCGAAAGCCGGCGGCGCTGTTTTATACCGAAACGGTGTTTCTTCCTTGACGGTCCGTTTGGCACTGACCCTTCAGGGGATTCCTTATGAAATTTTGGGTGGCTATGAGCGGGTTGGGAATATTCAGGTTGTTGGCAATATTTTACAGGAAATCTTGCAAGCCGAGCGCAATGCCCGCTTTCTCCTTCCGTCTCCTGCCAAAACTTATAAGCGTATGATGTATGACGGATACATAGAGCGACTTCGAAGGGAATATGCAATCAGCCGGGAGCATCAGCGTTATTTGTCCGCCGTGTTGGAGTTTATTTCGCTGTTGGTGGCGTCTTGTGATTCGTGGCGGTCTTGTGTGGAGATTTTAGGTAAAATGGATCAAAATAACACCGCAGCCACCGTCATTCTTACCACCATTCATTCGGCAAAAGGGCTGGAGTTTGATACAGTTTGTATGATTGATTTGGTGGAAGGGGAGTTTCCCGGCAGCGGTGCTACTGCAGGAGAGGATTTGGAAGAAGAACGAAGATTGTTCTACGTAGGCATGACCCGGGCAAAAGAAACACTGTATTTGTGTTCTCCTTTGGCGCGGGGAGGTCGAAAAGAAGTGGAAAGTCGGTTTGTGAGAGAACTGGACAAGAATTGGAGGAAGAAAGATAAAATCAGTTGAATCTTCTCGTGGGATTTTTACAGTCCCATTTTCCGCTTTGTTTGATAGAAGACACTGGGGGATCGAAATCCATTTTCCAAAATTACATCGGTCATATTGCGATTGCCGCCGGTCTCGCTCAAAACTTTTGTAACTCTTATCTGGTTAATATAACTATTTAAATTGCAGTTAAAATATTCATGGAATAAATTGGAAAAATAGTAACGACTATATCCGAACTGTTCGGCAAGATGATTTAAAGACAGATCTTCCTTGGAATGATTCCAAATATATTTAATAATTTCAATCATAAGTGCTGAAAAATTGGTATTGCTGTTACCTGAGGGATAGTATTCTGCGATGAGTCCTAAGATAACAGCGGTGTAACCTTGTAAGAGCAGGGAAGAAGGAGAATGTACACCCTCAAGTGCTTCTTCTGCTTTTAGAATCGTATCTCTTATTTCTTGATTGACTTTTCTATCAGTCAGTTTACCTTGTGTAAAAGAAATTCCCTTATCCTCAAATACTTTGAAGAATGTATACGGAATGATACATGTCAAGCATATTCCATCCGAAAGAGGTGTTCTGGCGTGGGGGATACAGCTGGGAATAAACGCAATTTCTCCGGGGGCAATGTCGTACTCTATACGACCACAAGTGAAATGACTTAAACCGGATTCGCCATAGTGAATTTCGATCGCTTGATGCAGGTGCATTTCGACCAAATGATTCTTCTGATGCCGTATATGTAAATTTTGTAAAATATCTCGTTTGGATTCATAATACATACGCTTGCCACCACAATAATCCGAATAAATAAAGCAATTATACAAATGACTTTAACAACTTTCTATACTATTATAAAAACAAAGACGAAACAAGTCAAGGAGCTGACAGAATGAGAAATTTACTTTTGGTATTTTTGGTGATGATGACACTTCCGCTGTGTGCCTGTGCAGGAAACATACCGCAGAATGATGGTAGTACAAGCACGCCGGGACATAACAAACCCACGTCAACTGCCGGTGGGAATACATCAACACCTGTTGCAGAGGAAACCAGCGCCCCAAACGAGGATGGAAGATACGTAGGTACAGTATCTCCTGCCAATCAAGCAAAGATTGCGTTGCTGTCGTCTGACGTTTCTAAATTTTACACTACGGTTAAATTTGGAAGCAGCAGTTTAAGTGCGTACCTACGTACGGAAGATCTTTACTATCCGAAAACAGTGGAATTCAAGTGGGAGGCAGATAACAAGGCAAAGTATTACCGCTTGTATTTATCTACGGATCAGAATTTTGCACAGTTTGACAGTTACGTAGTCAATCAAAACAGCTTTACCATCAATTACCTTTTTACAGGGACAACCTATTATTGGCAGTTGCATGCAGTCGGGGAGGACGGCTATGTTGCAAAGAGCAATGTGTATACTTTCTCTACCGAACAAGGACCCCGTTGCTTGGAAATCCGCGGTGTCAGCAATACCCGGGATATCGGAGGTATGTATGTGCAAAACGGTAAGTATCGAATCAAACAGGGGCTGATCTACCGCGGTGCAGAACTGGAAGGAATCACCGGCGAGTCGAAAACATTTATGTTGGATTATCTTGGGATTAAGACCGATATGGATCTTCGCGGTCCGGAGGCCGGAGCTTCACCCCTGGGACAGAGTATCAATTACGTCAATTTTGACGGACGCCATTACGTTGGGGATATGGGTATCAGCAACGAGGCGGGTAAAAAGTTTTTGCTGAAGAGATAAGAGTATTTGCAAATCTGGATAATTATCCTATTTATTTCCACTGCGCAATGGGACGGGATCGGACAGGCACATTGGCTTTCGTCATAGAAGCATTGCTGGGCGCGTCGGAAACGGATTTGAGAATGGATTTTGAGTTGTCTGCTTTATCGGTGAAGGGGTGTGCCGGGTATGCTGTTATAAACGGTTACGGGGACCAACGAAACGCGATTAACAATTTGTATGCTTACATAAAGACCTTCCAAGGTGCCGACCTTGCTGAGAAAACGGAGAACTACCTACTCGGTATCGGCATTACGGCCAAGGAAATCCAAACGATACGAAATCTTATGCTGGAGGAGGTAAAGTGATATGAAATATAAGACGATTCTATCTTTTGCGCTTTCCTTGTTACTGGTTATTTCATCACTTCCGGTTTATTCTGCCTCTTTTGAAGACGGTGTGGGCAAAGATGAAATTCCTTACGGGCCTTTTGATAACGCTCAGTATAAATATCAAACTTTTAACATGATGACAGCCGCAGAAGCCAAAGCAGCGGGCGTTCCGGACGGATATTCGGGAAATGTTTTGAAACTCACTGCAGGTGGCGGAGCAGGTGGTGTGGGTATTGGACTTGATTTATCCCAGTATCGAGTAATCGATATTGAACGTATCACGTTTCGCGTTTATTGTCCGTCTAATACGTCGTCTAACGGCGTTCGACTGCAAAATGGTGATCGGTCTTGGATTATGTTGGCAAGCCCCGGTCAAACAGGGAAATGGGTAGATATTGTACTGGATGAGGCGCATAACTTTAATACGGAGGAAAAATCTTTTGATGTTCTTGATGATGGTACAGGCCATTGTATTCCTTTGAATTTCTGCTTCCGATTCTCAAGTTCTGTTCAAGGTGAATCAGCGCCCGCCTATATTGACCATATCCGAGTAACGTTGAAGGCGAAGGACACCACTCCGCCTGTCATCACCTACAACGGCCCCACAAAAATCAATATAACCGCCGGACGGAAACTCTCTATCGATGCAACCGCATACGACGAATATCATAAGAAGGCCATCGCACCTGAATACGTATTTAGTAACGGGGCAGTGGATGGGAATGGACTTTTGAATGCCGGACAGCATACCTGTCGCGTAAAGTTTACAGATCCGGATGGTAATACATCTTATATTGATTTAACACTTGCAGTATCTGGAAAAGATACTGACGCGCCGGTTTTTGATTGGAAAATTGATACAATAGAAGCCAGTGTGGGTGCAAGACTGATGCTTACAATTGATGCGGTAGATGCTGTGGATGGTGTATGTGCAACCGAATTTATTTTTAGCGAGGGTGCATTGGACGCACGCAACAGGCTATGCGAGGGAAAACATACGCTGACCGTATGTGCAACTGACGGGACGGGCAATCAGGCGAATATGGTTATTTCTGTGGTTGTTAAGACGGGACTGGTTGACTGCGTATAATTTATCAAGAAACATTTTACGAATAAGTATAGAGCGGTAGACATATCGTTTGGGCGGTTGCTCGGATGGTATGTCTATTTTTAATAAGATCATGCGCAAGTTAGAGAGACGCTGCTTTGGGTGTTTTTGAGTATGTGAAGAGTCCGCAGAAATTGACTTTCCCGCCCTGCTATGGCATAATAAAATGAATTCAATCTTAAGGGGACAGGGCTATGGAAACCTTTCTTGTAATTGACGGAAATAGTTTAATTAACCGTGCATTTTACGGTACGCAAGCAAGCTTTATGAAGAACGCAGAGGGGCTTTATACCGGTGCATTGTTCGGCTTCTTGAATATTTATCTAAAGCATAAAGAGGCGCTGAATCCTACGTACGTAGCGGTGGCTTTTGACTTAAAGGCGCCCACGTTCCGCCATCAAGCCTATGCGGCTTACAAGGGGACACGAAAGTCTATGCCGGAGGAACTGGCTATGCAGATGCCGGTTCTGAAAGAATTGCTGGATGCCATGGGCATTCCCCGTTTGGAACTTGCCGGCTACGAGACCGATGATTTGCTTGGAACTTGTGCCCGTATGGCAGAGGAAACAAGGGAGGACGTACGCACCGTGATTCTAACCGGCGACCGCGACTCCTTACAGTTAATTTCCGACAGAACCCAGGTTATGTTGCTGACCAGTAAACCCGGACAGAATACAGGAAACCTATATGATATTCCGGCACTGATGGAACGCTACGGCGTATCGCCCAAAGCCATGATTGATGTGAAGTCGTTAATGGGCGATTCCTCTGACAATATTCCCGGTGTACCAGGCGTAGGAGAGAAGACGGCACTATCGTTGATTACGCAGTACGGAAGTTTAGATGGGGTTTATGAACACGTAGAAGAAATTTCTAAACCGGCTTTGAAGGCGAAACTTACCGAACATAAAGACAGTGCTTATTTAAGCCGTATGTTAGGCGAGATTTGCACTACCGCCCCCGTGGAACTGAATTGGGAAATCGTGCGGCTGAAGGATGCGTGCAGTTTAGAATTGGCGCGGCTCTTAGATCGCTTGGAATTTAAGTCATTTAAGAAGAAACTTTGCCCCAACGTGCAGGAAGTTTGGACACCTGCGCCTGCAGAAGTGGGGGGCGAGGACGAGCCTATGTCGTTATTCGCTTTTATGGAGCAGGGAGAGGCTACGGTACAAGACGTTCCGGAAGTGGACGTGGATACTTTTCTGAAAAGCACGGGTGCTGTGTACGGTTTGATTCAAACAACTGAACCTATGGCTTTTGATTTGGTACGTGGGGATGCTGAGGCGAGACTGCGGGTCACTGCGGAAATGGCAGCGGACGTAGCAGGTCAGCTGAAAGCACTTTTAGAAGATGCGTGCGTGGAGAAGATTTTCTTCCGAGCAAAGCCTTTTATCCGTTGGTGTATCGCCCAAGGAATCGAAGTTGGCGGCCTGGCAGGTGATTTGTCCGTGGCGTCGTACTTATTGGATTCCACGCGTAAGAGTGATGATTTAGGCCAAGTTCTGCGATTCTTGACGGGGAAAAGCATGCTTCCCAATGTGTTTGGTATTCGGGAGGCGTGGTCTGCCGGTAAAATGCGTTTAGAACAAGAAGGTCAATGGAAGTTATACGATACTGTAGAATTGCCTTTGATTTCTGTCCTTGCCCGTATGGAAAGTCGCGGTTTTAAGGTTGATCGAAGCATTTTGGAAGAAGAAGGTCGCAGCTTAGAAGCACGTATTCAGGAATTAACACAGCAGATTTATACACTTGCCGGAGAGACATTTAATATCAATTCTACCCGTCAGTTAGGTGTTATTTTGTTCGAAAAGTTAGGACTTACAGGCAGTAAGAAAACCAAGACCGGTTATTCCACAGATGCGGACGTGTTGGAGAAACTGGCAGACGAGCATGCAATTATTCCCGCAATCTTGGAATACAGACAGAATGTGAAATTAAAGTCTACGTATATTGACGGTTTGCTCCACGTGATTGATGGCGATTCCGGACGTGTGCATTCCACCTTCCATCAAACCGTTACCGCTACCGGTCGATTAAGTTCTTCAGAACCGAATTTACAGAATATTCCCATTCGAAGCAGTTTGGGCAGACAAATCCGTAAAGCTTTCGTGCCCAGCAGTCCGGATCACGTACTGATTGACGCTGACTATTCCCAAATTGAGCTTCGCGTGCTGGCTTCTATGGCAGGGGATACGGCCATGATTCAGGCTTTTAAAGAAGATGCGGATATTCACACCATTACGGCCGCTCAAGTGAATGGGGTGCCGGTAGAGATGGTAACCCCGCAAATGCGCGCAGGCGCCAAGGCCGTAAACTTCGGTATCGTATACGGCATCAGTGAGTTTGGTTTAAGCCGTGATTTAGGCATCAGCCGTTTTGAAGCCAAGCGGTATATTGAAAGTTATTTTACCCAATACCCCGGCATCCATGCCTTTATGGAGGAGATGATTCGTCGGGCAAAAGATACGGGCTATGCAGAAACTTTGATGGGACGCCGTCGCTTACTGCCGGAACTTCACGCGGCGAAATACATGACCCGCCAGTTTGGCGAGCGGGTGGCCATGAATATGCCGATCCAAGGTACGGCGGCAGATATTATTAAACTGGCCATGGTGCGTACGGAACAGGCTTTGCAAGATGGTGGCTTCCGGTCGAAATTGATCTTGCAGGTCCACGACGAACTGCTGATCGATGCCGTGAGAGAAGAGGCGGAAGCAGTGCAGGCCCTTTTGAAAAAGGCTATGGAAGAAGCGTTCCAAATGGCGGTACCGTTGAAAGCGGAAGTATCCAGTTCGGAAGTTAGTTGGTATTATTGTAAGTAAATGGAGGTTTGACCATGAAGATATTAGGTGTTACAGGGGGCAGCGGTACCGGTAAGACGGTGGTTTGCCGTATTTTGAAAGAACAGGGCGGTAAGATCATTGATGCGGATGTTGTTTCTAAAAAATTACAGCAGCAAGGTCAACCGGTGTATGATGCCATTGTGGAGCATTTTGGCAAGGATATTGTGGAGGCAGACGGCGAATTAAATCGCAAGTTGCTTGGCTCCATTGTGTTTAATGATAAGAAAGAACTGCAGGCGTTAAATGATATTGTTCATAAGCACGTGGCGGTGGAAATTAAGCGCCGTGTGGAAGGATATCGGGAACAAGGGGATGTGCCCTTTGTGGTGCTGGACGTGCCCATTCCCATTGAAGAAGGTTTCTTTGATACGTGTAATACGGTGTGGGCGGTGGTTGCCAACGATGATATTCGTATTAGCCGTTTGATGAAGCGGATGATGATTTCGGAAGCGGAGGCGGTGAAACGCATCGGTGCCCAAATGTCTAACCGGGAATACAGCGAACTGGCTGACTGCGTGATTGAGAATGAAGGGAACGTAGAGGACTTAAAGAAGTTGGTGCTGTTTGAGTTGAGACGGTTTTTGGAATTTTGAGGGAAATTGAATCGTATGTATAAAAAAACAACTTTTCGAGCCATAAAAGGTTTGAAAAGTTGTTTTTGTTATGGATGATTTATTTTGCGGATTGAATTAGATAAAGATGTCCAGAATCAGTGCGAAGACAAACAACACCAAACCAATGATGCCTGTGATTAATCCTGATTTGCTGATTCCTGTCTTGTCGCCTTTGCTTCTTCCTATGACTGAAAAGACAATAGCCAAAACGGGTAGAACGGAGAAGAACATAATCAATACAACGTTGTCGCTGGCCTCTGCTTGTTCATACCAATCGTACCAGCCATACTGATTCAATCGGATGAGTGTGCGAATGACAATCATAGAAAAAACGAGTCCATAAAGAGAACTGATAATCCCTAAAATCATTCCCGCAACGCTTGAACCGCGACCGGGAACAACAGGTGTTGTGTCTCCGCATAAAGTTGGCTGAGACTGTGTTTGTGGTTGGATTTGTAATGCTTGTTTTTCCTCAACGACGGGATTTCCGCAAGACACACAAAAAGCATCTCCGTCATTTAATTGAGTGCCGCATTTGATACAAAAGGACATAATCAAACCTCCTTTAAGTTGTTTATAGTAAACAGTATAATGACCGGGGAATATAATGTCAAGGTTTACCAGGCTTTTTACCGGCCCGTCCCAAATCCATATTGGAGGTAGAATTGTAAAAATCGCCCATTACCTCCATAAATCCCAAAAAAGTGGGAGGTTTTTTAAAAAAAGCACATACTACCTCCAAGGAGCGCAAAAAGGAGAAAATCCCTTGACTTTTTCCACGAAATCTCCTATACTATCAATGTTGCAAACGTTGAACAGAGGAGTACTGTTTCACCAAACGTCACAGAGAGTCGCCCCATAAGGCTGAGAGGGCGGTGCGAAGTAGGAAATAGGAAGAACACCTGGGAGTTTGAAACGCAAAACAAAAACAAAGAAGGATGGCCCTTATGTGGCTGTCAATTTGGGTGGCACCGCGGAAGTAAATCAATCTTTCGTCCCAAGGATCGACTCTATAGCAAAGAATCGGCCGGGACGGAAGATTTTTTGTTTGTCAGGAAGAAGAAAGAGAGAGGATCACATGAGAAGAACAAGTTATTGCGGTTTAGTTCGCGAATCTCATATCGGGAAACCAGTCACCGTTTGCGGATGGGTACAGACCAAACGCGATATGGGTGGCGTCGTGTTCATTGACCTTCGAGACAGAGAAGGCGTCTTGCAGGTTGTTTTCAACGTAGCCAACTTTGCAGACAGTAGTGAATTTGCTATTGCGGAAGGCCTTCGAAATGAATCGGTTATCTTAGTAGAAGGAACCGTTCAGTTAAGAGATGCAGAAACCGTGAATCCCAAGATTGCAACCGGTACAGTGGAATTGATTGCAACCCACATCGAATTGCTTTCACAAGCCACAACCCTTCCTTACGACTTAAGCGAAGGCGTGAACGTGCGTGAAGATTTACGTTTGAAATATCGTTATTTGGACATTCGTCGTCCGGAAATGTTGGATAACTTAAAGTTCCGTCATAAACTTCAGAAAGTATCGGAAGATTACTTGGACGGTGCGGGCTTTATTCAGGTGGAGACACCGATGCTCACCAAGAGTACCCCAGAGGGTGCCCGTGACTATTTGGTGCCCAGCCGTGTGCATCCCGGTAACTGGTATGCACTTCCTCAGTCTCCTCAGCTCTTTAAACAGCTTTTGATGGTAGGTGGCGTAGACAAATATTACCAAGTTGCCCGTTGCTTCCGTGACGAGGACCTTCGTGCAGACCGTCAACCTGAATTTACCCAGGTGGATATGGAAATGTCCTTCATCGAGCAGGAAGACGTACTGCGTCACTTGGAAGGTCTTTTCAAGGATATTTCCGGTAAAATGATGCCGGAGAACAAGAGCATTCAAGAACTGATCCAAAAGCCGTTCCCCCGTTACACGTGGCAAGAATCCATGGATCGTTTCGGTTCCGATAAGCCGGATATTCGTTTTGGATTGGAAATTATTGATTTGACGGATATTGCAAGAACTTGTAGTTTCGCCGTATTCCGCAAAGTGACAGACAAAGGGGGCATTGTAAGAGCTATCAACGTACCCGGCGGCAATGCTTTTACCCGTACCACCATTGAGAACTTGACTACCAAAGCACAAAGTTACGGTGCAGGCGGTATGGCGTGGATTGCTATTCGTGAAGACGGGGAGCGTTACTCCATTTTATCTAAGTATTTCAAAGAGTCCGAAATGGATGCCATCGTAGAGCGCGTAGGCGCAAAGCCCGGAGACTTCATTTTGTTCTGTGCGGATAAACCTAAGACGGTGTACCGTACCTTGGGTGGACTTCGTCAGGATATTGCGGATATCTTAGGCCTTCGAAAGAAAGATGAATTTGCATACTGTATCATTACGGACTTCCCCTTGTTCGAATACTCCGAAGAAGAGAACCGTTTTGTGGCACAGCACCATCCTTTCACTATGCCTTATGAAGATGACTTGCCCTATATGCTGTCTGATCCCGGCCGCGTTCGTGCCCAGGCGTATGACTTCGTATTAAATGGCGTTGAGCTGGGTAGCGGTAGTATTCGTATTCACCGTCCTGACGTACAGGAGCTTATGTTTAAGGCACTTGGTTTCTCCGATGAAGAAGCACAGACACGTTTCGGCTTCTTGATTAATGCATTCCGCTACGGCACACCGCCTCACGGTGGTTTTGCCTTCGGTTTGGACCGTTTGGTGATGCTGATGGTAGGCGCCGATTCCTTGCGTGACGTTATTGCGTTCCCCAAGGTGAAGGATGCTTCTTGCTTGATGACCGACGCACCGAATATTGTAGACCAAGAGCAGTTGGAAGTTTTGAAACTCTGTACCGGCGTAAGCGAGGCAGGGCAGGGGGCTGTTTCCGGCGAGACGGGTAAGAAGGCGCCTGCGAAAGTTTCTGCAGCTCGTGTAGCGAAACTGGCAATGTTGGAATTCAGCAAAGAGCAGGAAAAGGCCATTGAGAAAGACTTAGATGGTATGATCGCTTTTGCAGACCGTTTGAGTGAATTAAATGCAGAGGGTGTTGCGGCGACTGCCCACATTGCCGATTTAAGAAATGTAATGCGGGAAGATGAAGTCGTTACGCCTTTTGATAGAGATTTGATGTTAAAGAACGCACCGACTGCCGGGGACGGTTTTGTAACCGTTTCGGTAAAGGGCGAAGTGTAAAGGAGGAAACGGACTATGGAACTGACCAAATACAGCGTTTCTGAATTAAGCAAGATGCTTTCCGGGAAAGAGGTTTCTTCCGAGGAACTTACCCGTGCGTATCTGAAGAATATTGAAGCGAAAGAACCTGAAATCGGCGCGTATATCACCGTAACAGGGGAGGAAGCCATTGCAAAAGCAAAAGAAGTAGACACCCTTCGTGCAAGTGGTGCAGAACTTTCCACCCTTGCCGGCATTCCTGCAGGTATTAAAGATAATATCAGTACCAAAGGCGTGCGCACGACCTGTGCTTCTAAGATGTTAGAGAACTACGTACCGCCCTTTGACGCTACGGTTATGGAGAAATTAAATGCACAGCACGTGGTCATGCTGGGTAAGACCAATATGGACGAATTTGCCATGGGTTCCACTACGGAGAATTCTTACTATAAGAAAACCAAGAACCCTGCTAACACTGCCTACGTTCCCGGCGGTAGCTCCGGCGGTAGCGCAGCTTGTGTAGCGGCAGAATTGGCACCTTATTCTTTAGGTTCCGATACCGGCGGTTCTATTCGTCAGCCTGCGTCTTTCTGTGGCGTAGTTGGTTTGAAGCCTACCTACGGCAGTGTTTCCCGTTACGGCTTGGTGGCATTTGCTTCCTCTTTGGATCAAATTGGCCCTGTAACCAAGACCGTGGAAGATGCGGCTATCGTATTTGACGGTATTCGCGGCTATGACCCCCACGATGCAACTTCCGTAAAGACGGATATGAGCAGCAGTCTGGTGGATTTGGAGAAAGGCGTAAAAGGTATGACCATCGCTCTTCCGAAAGAGTTCATTGCAGCTGAAGGCGGTATTTCTAAAGAGGTGCGTGAAGCTACCATTCAGGCAGCCATTCGTTATGAGCAGTTGGGTGCTAAGGTAAAAGAAGTTTCCATGCCCACCTTGAAAGATGCCCTTCCGGCTTACTATGTTATCTCCAGTGCAGAAGCGTCTTCTAACTTGGCAAGATTCGACGGCGTGCGCTACGGTTTCCGTGCCCCCGGCAGTGAGCAATGTGAAGATATGGAAAGCTTTTACCGGAAGAACCGCTCTGAAGGTTTTGGCGATGAAGTAAAGCGCCGTATTATGTTGGGTACATTCGCTTTGTCCGCCGGATATTATGACGCGTACTATAAGAAAGCATTGCAGGTACGTACCTTGGTTGTACGGGACTTCAATAAGATTTTCGAGGATTGCGATTGCGTGATGGCGCCTGTATCGCCTACAACGGCTTACAAG
>JAFYOJ010000052.1 GCA_017560225.1 Clostridia bacterium | reverse complement strand
TTCCACAAATTGGATGAATTTGTTTATTGGGGTGAAAGGCTGTCCGCACACCTCTTGGAACGGATATCATTATGTGGTGAACCGCACATGTGACGCGAAGGGGGCGGCTTTTGTCGAGTGTTTGGGCGGAAATGGAGTCGTAGGAACGGCGGAGATTTCTGTTCAAGATTGTAAAATGACGTATAAAGTGCCCCGTGCTTTAATCGGCGTTGATGCTGAACATTTTGAACTTGTTTTCAAAATAGCAGATGGCGTAGAGCATGAAACCGATATTTTGGATTACTATGTTTCCGGCGAGGTGTTCCCGATCGGAAGACTGGGGTATATATATAAGCAATAAAGCGTTATTTCTATCTTTCACTTTTATTTAACCTTCTAACATGGTATAATACTATAATATCTTTTCACGGATATTAGACCATGTTAGGAGGTGTTTTTTATGGATCAGTTTAAACTTGTAGCGCCTTATCAGCCTACGGGCGATCAACCGGAGGCGATTCGGAAATTGACAGATGGTGTGTTGTCCGGCGACGTATATCAAACGCTGCTGGGTGTAACCGGCTCAGGTAAGACTTTTACCATGGCAAACGTAATTGCTAATGTAAATAAGCCTACGTTGGTACTGGCCCATAATAAAACACTGGCGGCACAGCTTTGTGCGGAATTTCGTGAATTCTTTCCCGAGAATGCCGTGGAATTTTTTGTGTCCTATTATGACTATTATCAACCGGAGGCTTATATTGCGGCTTCGGATACGTATATTGAGAAAGATTCCAGTGTGAATGACGAGATAGACCGTTTGCGACACTCTGCGACGGCTGCGTTGTTTGAACGAAGAGATGTTATTATAGTAGCCAGCGTATCTTGTATTTATGGTTTGGGCGATCCGGAAGATTATACGGACCTTATGTTATCGCTTCGGCCCGGCATGCAAATTGCAATGGAAGAAGTAGCGCGAAAATTAGTTGCGATGAACTATACACACGATCGCTCGGATTTTTCCTCCAGAAATTCATTTAGAATTACAGGGGATGTACTTTCCATAAGACCAAGTGGGCGGGACGATACGATTATTCGCGTTGAATTTTTCGGGGATGAAATTGACCGTATTGTGGAATGTAATGCGGTGGATTGTAAAGTGCGGGGAAATCGAACTCATGTTGCAATTTTCCCGGCATCTCATTATGCAACTACGGATGCTAAGTTGTTACGCGCTTTGGATACCATTCAAGCTGAATTAGATGAACGATTAGTAGAATTGAAAGCGCAAGAGAAGCATGTTGAGGCTTATCGGTTGGAGCAAAGAACGCGATATGATATGGAATTGCTTCGCGAAACGAAGTTTTGTAACGGTATCGAGAACTATTCTCGTCATATTAGCGGACGGGCACCGGGAAGTCCACCGTATACACTTTTGGACTATTTTCCCGATGACTTCCTTTTGTTTGTGGATGAGTCCCATGCGACCATTCCCCAAGTGCGCGCCATGTATAACGGCGATCATGCACGAAAGGTATCGTTGGTGGAATACGGTTTTCGCTTGCCATCTGCCTTTGACAATCGTCCTTTGAAATTTGGCGAGTTTGAAGATAAATTAAATCAGGTGATTTTCGTCAGTGCCACGCCGGCAGAGTTTGAACGGGAACGATCCACCCAACTTGTGGAACAGATTATTCGACCGACCGGCTTGGTGGATCCGGAAATCATGGTTCGACCGGTGGAGGGGCAGATTGATGATTTGCTTGCTGAAATTCATGGTGCGACAGAGCGTGGAGAACGTGTGCTGGTTACAACCCTTACCAAGAAAATGGCAGAGAGTTTAACGGAGCATTTCCTGAATTTAGGAATTAAAGTACAATATTTACATTCGGATGTTAAGACCATAGAACGTATGGAGATCCTTCGAGATTTACGTTTGGGTGTGTTTGATGTATTGATTGGGATTAACTTACTCCGTGAAGGTTTGGACCTGCCGGAGGTGTCCAGAGTGGCGATATTGGATGCGGACAAGGTGGGTTTCCTGCGCAGTGAAACGTCTTTAATTCAGACAATAGGTCGTGCGGCCAGAAATGCACAGGGGAAAGTTATTATGTATGCAGACAGCATTACAGCACCTATGAAAGTGGCGATTGATGAAACAAATCGAAGACGGGCGCTGCAACTTGCATATAACGAGGAACATCATATTACACCTAAGACAATC
>JAFYOJ010000051.1 GCA_017560225.1 Clostridia bacterium | reverse complement strand
CGGCGGGTAAAATGAATGCGGCAGCGCAACATTTTACCGGCACCCATGATTTCTCCGCTTTTCGCGCCATGGGCAGCCACGTAAAGACAACGGTGCGAACCATTTATGACGCAAAAGTCTATTTGCTTCCGAGAGACTTTATGACGGGACATCCCATGTTTTGTTTTGAAGTGACGGGGGATGGCTTCTTATATAACATGGTGCGGATTATGACAGGAACACTGAAAGATGTGATGACCGGAAAGCTGGAACCGGATGCAGTTGCCGATATTCTTGCTTCCGGAAAGCGAGAAGAGGCAGGTGCTACAGCGCCACCGGAAGGCTTATATTTGTACAACGTGGCGTATGAATAAGTTGAAAAATAATGTTTGACAAAGGGTTCTTCCTATGGTATACTACCCGAGCGTGTGTTGAAGAACAAGTGTTCTGAGGACACGCGGTATCAAGACGGTCCGCTGCAAATTCATCGCAAGAACGTCTGGCGGAAGGAGTGAATTGAAGATGAATATTATTAAAGCAGTTGAGGCAGATTACTTAAAGGAGCAGGCATTCAAGCTTGCAATCGGTGATACAGTTCGTGTCCACTTTAAGGTTATCGAGGGTTCCAGAGAACGTATCCAGGTTTTCGAAGGAACCGTAATCGCAATGCGTGGTGAGGGCGTAAAGGAAACTTTCACAGTACGTCGTATTTCTTACGGTGTAGGCGTAGAGAGAATTTTCCCTGTTCATTCTCCTAAGGTTGCGAAGATTGAACTTGTACGTCATGGTAAGGTCAGAAGAGCTAAATTGTACTACCTGCGTGACAGAGTCGGTAAAGCGGCAAAAGTTGCAGAGAAGCTTTAATCAGACACTCAAATGGCCTGCGGCATTTATGCCGACAGGTCATTTTTTGTATTTAGGAACAGAAAGGTGCGGATTTTATGAACCATTTGGGTTACGTGCGTGTTATGTGTGGCACACCTAGTTTGAAGGTGGGAAATTGTACATATAATGGCCAGCAGATTTGCGCAATGATCAAGGAAGCGGAAGCAAAACAGTGCGACGTGGTGGTTTTCCCGGAATTGGCGACCACGGGATATACGTGCGGTGATTTGTTTTTACATCATACGCTTTTGGACGCGTCAGATAGAACCCTTCGCAAAATTGCAGAAGAAACTGCATCCTGCAACGTAATTGCGATTGTGGGTACTCCGATTCGTGGGCAAAGCGGTGTGTTGTATAATGCTGCGGCGATTATTTATGGCGGCAGTGTACAGGCTTTTGTTCCTAAATGTTATCTTCCGAATTATAGCGCTTTTAATGAAGTGCGCTATTTTACCCCGTTTGACCCGGAGGAAACAGATGCCACGGTATCCTTTGATGGAGAAGAAGTTCCTATGGGCTCCTTTGTGTTCCGTGTGGAAGGTGGTCCGGTTACGTATAGTTTCGGTGCTGAAATTTGCGAGGATTTATGGGTTCCAAACCCGCCTGCAATCGCTCTTTCGCAGATGGGGGCGCAGATTGTGCTGAATTTATCTGCCAACAATGAAACATTGGGCAAGGCGAAGGCCAGACGGGATCGTATTCGTGCTGTTTCTGCACAAGGTATGTGTGGCTATGCCTACTGCGATGCCGGGGCAGATGAGTCCACTACGGACGGCATTTATGCAGGCCATAAATTGATTTGTGAGAATGGCAAATTGTTGAAAGATTCCGGTTTGTTTGGCGATGACGTGCTGGTTGCGGACATTGACGTATCTTTGATTGAGGATCAGCGCAGAAGACGCAATATGTTTACTACACTGGACGGGAGCGATTACACCTTTGTTCTCCACGTGGAGAAAGGGGAGAGTGAAGGTTTGGAACGTAAGATTTCCGCCTCTCCGTTTGTCCCTGCAAATCCTGCGGACGGCGAGGAACGCTATGCCCAGATTTTGAATATGCAAGGGTATGCTTTGAAGAAACGTTTGCTTCATACCCGTGCAAAGACGGCAGTCATTGGTATTTCCGGCGGTTTGGATTCCACGCTTGCACTTCTTGCTACGGTGCATGCTTTTGATCTTGCAGGACTTTCCAGAAAAGATATTTATTGTGTGACGATGCCTTGTTTCGGCACTTCTAAACGTACCTATGATAATGCGGTAGCGATGTGTAATGCATTAGATGTTACCCTGCAGGAAGTGAATATTCGGGCGGCGGTGTTGCAGCATTTTACCGATATCGGCCATAATCCGGATTGCCACGACGTAACCTACGAGAACAGCCAGGCCCGGGAACGCACCCAAGTGCTGATGGATATTGCCAACCGTTTGAATGGTATGGTAATCGGTACCGGTGATTTGTCTGAATTGGCGCTGGGCTGGGCGACTTATAATGGAGACCATATGTCGATGTATGGCATCAATGCTTCGCTGCCCAAGACGGTGATTCGTCACGTGGTGCAGTTCTGTGCCGATCGTGCAGAGCCTGCTTTGAAGGCTGTATTGGAAGACGTGTTGGATACGCCGGTAAGTCCTGAACTATTGCCGCCTACCGATGGTGAGATTGCCCAGAAGACTGAGGATTTGGTTGGGCCCTATGAACTCCATGATTTCTTCTTGTATTATTTCTTGCACGATGGATTCTCGAAAGAGAAGATTTTGTATCTTGCGGAGAAGGCGTTCGAAGGTACTTATGAGAAAGATTATATTGAGAAATGGTTGAATACGTTCCTTCGTCGTTTCTTTATGCAGCAGTTTAAGCGTTCTTGTTTGCCGGATGGACCGAAGATTGGCAGTATTTCTCTTTCTCCAAGAGGGGATTTCCGTATGCCCAGTGATGCAGAGGCTTTTGAATGGCTGAATGCTTAAATAAACGTGCTTTGGGGCGTTTTGGGGAGGAATTGAGCGCTCAGTTCTATGAAACAGCGGGATTTCGAACGGTGGCACGGAATTGGCAGTGGGGTAAAATGGGGGAGATTGATTTGATTGTTGAATCTCCGGATCAAGCCTTGCTTGTTTTTTGTGAAGTGAAGTTGCGTGCCGATCCGACTTTTGCCTCTGCCGGCAGCGCTGTGGATGGTCATAAACGTCGAAGAATTCGTAAATTGGCGCAGTGCTATTTGTACGCGAATCCGCGTTATAATGACTATTGTGTGCGCTTTGACGTGTGCGAAGTTTATCCCGATTCAAATGGGGAATATGTGGTAAATTTAATTCCTGAAGCATTTTGACAAGTAACGCAGGAATGTAGTATAATTTTATAGATTAAATATTGATGAGAGGTAGGTTGTGACATGCAATATAATAAGATGTCTCAAGAACAACTTAATGAAGAATTGAACGTTCAAAAAGCACGCTATGATGCGTTTATGGCTCAGGGCCTTTCTTATGATATGACACGAGGGAAACCTTGTACCGAGCAGTTGGATTTGTCCAACGATATTTTAGATCCTTCTTTGGTGGCTGACGTGAAGACGGCAGGCGGCTTAGACTGCAGAAATTATGGCGTACTGACCGGTATTCCGGAGGCCCGTGCATTGATGGGCTCTGTGTTGGGTGTACCTGCAGATCAAGTGATTGTAGGGGGAAACTCCAGCTTGAATATGATGCACGATCTGCTGGCATTCTTTATGCTTCACGGTACTTCCGCGGCCGGCAAACCTTGGTGCAAAGAGGATAAAGTGAAGTTTATCTGTCCTGTTCCCGGCTATGACCGCCACTTTGGCGTAACCGAAAGCCTGGGCTTCGAATTGATTACCGTAGACCTTTTGCCGGACGGACCGGATATGGACCGTGTTGAAGAATTGGTTAAGAATGATGCTTCTATTAAGGGTATGTGGTCTGTACCGAAGTATTCCAATCCTACCGGATACGTTTATTCCGACGAGAAGATTCGTCGTCTGGCTTCCATGCCTACTGCGGCTGATGATTTCAGAATTATGTGGGATGATGCTTACACGATTCACTTCTTAGGGGATGCTCCCGTAGATCAGTTGAATTTGATTGAAGCTTGTAAGGAAGCCGGCAATCCGGACCGTGGCATTATGATTTCTTCCACCTCTAAGATTACATTCCCGGGTGCGGGCATTGCAGCGATTGCTTCCAGCCCTGAGAATATTGCGTATATTACGAAATTGATGTCCAGCCAAACCATTGGCTCGGATAAGATGAATCAGTTGCGCCACGTACGTTTCTTCAAAGATCGGGATGGTTTGCTTGCACATATGCGCAAGCATGCAGATATTCTGCGTCCTAAATTCCAAGCAGTATTGGAAGTATTTGATCGTGAGATGACCGGTTTGGAGATTCTTTCTTGGACGAAGCCCGAAGGCGGTTACTTCATCAGCATTGATGTGCCGGAGGGATGCGCTTCTAAAGTTGTTGCTATGGCGAAGGCTTGCGGTGTTGCGTTTACACCGGCGGGTGCTACGTATCCCCATGGAAAGGATCCTTTGGATCGCAATATTCGTATTGCACCTTCTTTCCCGCCGCTCTCTCAAATTGGAACGGCTATTGAGGTGCTTTGTATTTGCATAAAGATTTGTGCATTGGAGAAACTTTTGAATAAGTAAGTGATAACCGGGAGGTTGTGTAAGATGGCAGATCGTAAGTCTTTATCCTATGAATTGAAGAATGGTTGGAAGGAAATGTCTTCAGAGACACGCGTGGATGCGATGTCTTTCTGTAAGGATTATATCCAATTTCTGAACGATGCCAAGACAGAACGTGAATCTGTTTCTGTTATGGTAGCTATGCTCAAGGAGAAAGGTTTTGCGGACTTTGCAACTTACATTGCTGAAGGGAAGATGGTGAAACCCGGTGACAAAATCTACTGGATAAATCGGGATAAGGCTTTGATTGCGGCTGTTGTAGGCAATCAAGATCCAACCCTTGGTATGAATATGGTAGGTGCGCATATTGATGCACCTCGCCTTGATTTCAAGCCCAATCCTTTGTGCGAGGATGGGGGCTTTGTGATGGCGAAGACCCATTACTATGGCGGTATTAAGAAGTACCAGTGGGTTGCGGTACCTTTAGCACTTCACGGTGTTATTTTGCGAAAAGATGGCACAAAATTAGAAGTTCGTATTGGTGAGAATCCCGGTGATCCTGTTTTTTATATTTCTGATTTACTTCCGCATCTTGCAGGTGACCAAATGGGCGGTTCTGCCTCTAAAGTCGTTTCCGGTGAACAGCTGAAAGTTGTATTGGGATCGATTCCTGATGTGAAAGGGGAAGAAGATGAAGAGAAAGTTTCTTTGAAAGAGAATTTACTCACGCTCCTTCATGAACAGTATGGTCTTACGGAAAGCGATTTCCTGCGGGGCGAGATTGAAGTTGTACCTGCATTCCAAGCTGGCGATGTTGGTTTGGATCGCGGTTTGGTTGGTGGCTATGGCCAGGATGACCGTGTTTGTAGCTATACGGGACTTCGTGCATTGCTGGATTTAGAAGCTGTGCCGGAGAAGACCGCTGTTTGTTATTTGTCTGACAAAGAAGAAATCGGCAGCGTAGGCAATACCGGTGCCAGAGCGAATTGGTTGGAGAATTTTGTGTTGGAACTTTGTCATGCTTGGGATCCTGCCTATGAGATGGTGGCCCTTCGTCGCAGCCTTTCCAATACTTGCTTCTTGTCTGCGGACGTGACAGCTGCTTTTGACCCTTGCTATCCCGAAGTTTTTGAGAAAGGCAATTCGGCTTTTGCGGGTTCCGGTGTTGCGATTGCAAAGTATACCGGTTCTCGTGGTAAATCCGGTGCAAGCGACGCTTCTGCTGAGTTGGTGGCTTCTATCACGAATCTTTTTGATGGGGAGAATATTCCGTGGCAGGTAGCTGAATTAGGTAAGGTGGATGCCGGCGGCGGTGGTACTATTGCTCAGTTTATGACCGATATCGGAATGGACGTATTGGATTGTGGTGTGCCGGTTATTTCCATGCATTCTCCCTATGAAGTTACGTCTAAAGCAGATGTTTATTGGACTTACCGTGCTTATCGTGCTTTTATGAAAGGCTGATGACCTGAGAAAGAAAGGGGCTTTGCGACATGGATAATCTTAGACGTTTTCTTGTTGTATTTGTTTTAATGTTCTTTTTGACTGCTTCTATCTGTGGCCTTTTGCTTGTGGGTGTCTATGAGGGGGCGAAAGGGGAGCACGTTGAATCTTTAGATGTGTCAGATGCTACATACGATCCCAATTCTACCGATACGACTCGCGTTTTTCGGGAGAATATTCTTTGTATGGTGATGGATTCCGGACAATCAACCCCTGTTTGCTCTTTTGTTGTTAATGTGGATTCTACTTCGGGAAACGTTAGTTTTTTGTTTGTTCCTCAGAATATTAAATATGGCGTGGATCAAACGAAAGAAGTCGGCACATTTGGTGAGTATTTTGGCCGATATGCATGGAATACAGCGGATCGTGCTACGTCGTTGCTTTCTTCGTTCTTGGATGTAAATGTTGACTATTATTTTACAATCTCTACGGAAAAATTTGCGGATCTGATTTCTACTTTCTCCACAGAAGATCAAGGTGTTCAATTGGAGATTCCTGTGGACATTGCCTATGAAAGTGGAAGCCTAAAGATTGATTTCAAGGCGGGTACACAGTATTTGAGCGGCTCTGATGTTGTGAAGTTTATTCAGTTCTATCAAACGGAAGACGGCGTGTATTCTGCTGAAATGCTTCCTTATTACGATGGCACAGATGTGAAGAGACTGGAGCAAGTGCAGAAATTTATGCATGCTTTTATGACACAAAAATTTACGGATGCCGCTACAGATGTGTACCGTGATCAATTTGGTGAATCGCTGTATCCGTATTTTTCCACGGGCAACACCAATCTTACCGGTTCTGATTTGGATGCGATTGCATCTGTTATAAAGAATTTGAGAACGAATCAGTTAAACTATTTCATTATGAATGGCGATACGGTTTATAATCGTAAAGAGTATTTGGAGTATAACAATACCTTGCGGAATTTACTTATTTCAGAGGAGAAGCTCTCTACTGTGAAAGCAGAAGATGTGCTGGTTTCTAAATTTGGAACCGGGGCTTAATCTTCGTCCTTGTTATCTTTTGATTTTTTGTCTTTCTTGTAGCCGGACAGCGGATTTCTGCTGACGGCTTCTTGTAATTGCGCATCTTTTGCATGCGTGTAGATTTGTGTGGTGGAAACACTTTCGTGTCCCAAAATTTCTTGTAGTGCTAAAATATCTACGTTGCCGTAGGTATACATCAGTGTTGCGGCGGTATGACGCAGCTTGTGCACAGAGTATTTGCTGGGATCTAAACCGGCTTTCACAATATACTTCTTGACGGTATATTGTACGGTGTTGGTGCTGATACGCTGTTTCCGTTTGCTGACGAAAAGAGGCTTACGTCCATTCTTGTCCTGCACATTGGGGCGCACGGCTAAATATTGAGAAAGGGCGTGAAGGCAAGCGTCGTTTAAGTAAATGGTTCTTTCTTTATCACCTTTACCCACTACCGTTAAAGTGTTCCCCCGAATGTCTGTTGTATTGATTCCGACTAATTCTGAAAGACGCATTCCACAGTTTAAGAAGAATGTTAAGATACACGTGTCACGTTCTTCAAATTCACCATCTACGCTATCTAATAATTCTTGGCTTTCTCCTAATTCTAAATAGCGGGGGAGACGGCGGGGAATTTTGGGACTTTCCAATTCCGAGGCGGGATTCTCGTCTAAAATATTTGCTTTCTTGGTGGCGTATTTAAAGAAAGAATGCAAACTGGCAGTCTTTCTGGCTCTGGTGGCTTGTTTGCCCCCTCTGTCTGTATTTACGTAATTCAAAAAAGCATATAAATCCGATAAATTGATTGTCTTCAATTCGGACAAAGGAAAGTCGGAAACATCTATTTCGTCAAAAGGAATGTCT
Source organism: Clostridia bacterium (assembly GCA_017560225.1). Lineage (GTDB taxonomy): Bacteria > Bacillota > Clostridia > UBA1212 > UBA1255 > RGIG9099. Next base: position 677 of record JAFYOJ010000051.1, on the reverse strand, counting down.
AAGGAAACCAAACGTCTGCGCTGCTTCATAAAACGGAAAAACATCAATAAATCATACCGGTATTCCTTAATGGTATTCCCGGATTTGCCCTTGATTGTTTCCATATACACCATGAAATCTTCGCCAAAATAGGGAAGCATACCGTTTGTTTCCTGTGCCATTTTAAAAACCTCCAAACTATCTTCTATTATACCTTCTGAAAAGGGATTTTTCAACTTGTAAAATGTTTAGAAGTGTTATATAATAAATTGCGTTATTTTTGAGACACGGAGGTTTTTGACGATGTACACAACAGACAAAGTTAAGAAAGTTGATCCCGAGATTGCAGAAGCTATTGAATTAGAACTTGGCAGACAGAGATCTAAGATTGAATTGATTGCTTCTGAGAATTTCGTTAGTGAAGCGGTTATGGAGGCTATGGGTAGTCCCTTAACCAATAAATATGCAGAAGGTTACCCGGGAAAGCGTTACTACGGCGGTTGCGAATACGTAGATATCGCGGAGAATTTAGCTATCGAACGTGCAAAGCAGTTGTTCGGTGCAGAGCATGCCAACGTTCAGCCTCACTCCGGTGCCCAGGCCAATATGGCTGTATTCTTTGCAATGCTTCAACCCGGCGATAAAGTATTGGGTATGAGTTTGGCTCATGGCGGCCACTTGACCCACGGCAGCCCGGT
>JAFYOJ010000004.1 GCA_017560225.1 Clostridia bacterium | reverse complement strand
GGTACAGAACTCCTGAATCGTATCCAAAATGGTGGCAAGTTGCCTTTGATTACGTCCTGCAGCCCCGGTTGGATTAAGTTCTGTGAGCATAACTATCCGGATTTCTTGGAGAATCTTTCTTCTTGTAAATCGCCTCATGAGATGTTTGGTGCAGTGCTCAAGACATATTATGCAGAGAAGATGGGCATTGATCCGGCGGCGATGTACGTAGTTTCTGTTATGCCTTGTACTGCAAAGAAGTTTGAGGCACAGAGAGAAGAAATGAAGAATTCCTCCGGTTTTGTGGATGTGGACGCAGTGCTCACAACCAGAGAACTTGCACAGATGATCAAAGAGTGTGGTATTAACTATACCGAATTGGAAGATTCCCAGTTTGACGATCCTATGGGTGGTGCATCCGGTGCAGCGGTTATCTTCGGTGCGACCGGCGGTGTTATGGAAGCGGCTCTTCGTACGGTGGCAGACGTGATGACCGGCACTTCTGCCCCGATTGACAAGATTGAATACCAGGCGGTTCGCGGTGTGGAAGGTATCAAGGAAGCTACGGTGAATGTAGCGGGCAAAGATATTCGCGTAGCTGTAGCCAGTGGCCTTGGCAATGCTCGTAATTTGTTGGATTCTATTCGCAATGGGGAAGCCAATTACGAATTTATCGAAATTATGGCTTGTCCCGGTGGCTGCGTAAACGGCGGCGGTCAAGTGATCCAGCCGTCTTCTGTAAGAAGTTGGATTGACCTTCGAAAAGAACGTGCAAAGGCACTTTACGAAGAAGATCGTGCACTGCCTATTCGTAAGTCTCATGACAACCCGATGATCAAGGCACTTTATGATGAATATTATAAAGAGCCCGGCAGCCATAAGGCGCACGAAGATTTGCATACACATTATGTGAAGAGAGAGAATTATTAAGCAAATTATAAGACGCGAAAACTGCTCCGTTTGGGGCAGTTTTTTTATGTTCTTGACCGACTGGGTTAAATCCCCCTAAATGCTGGGTTAATAACCCGGTTTTTCTCTAAATTTAACCCAGCCGCATAGAATATAGAAGAATTCTATGGCGGAGGCCGGTAAAATGTATACAAATACATACGTGCAGAAGAGTTTAGAAACACATCTATTTTACGGGGGACTCCTGAAACTGTTGGAAGAAGCATACGATCTGGCGGAAGGCGTGCTGCCTAAAGATATTTTACAGTCCGGAGAGCTTTTACCTGAATATACGTGCACACGAAGCGGCGAACGAAGACCTTGCGGGGATATTCTGGATAAAATTCAGTCAGTAGGCACCCTGAACCAACAAGTAATTGAGCAACTTTACCTTTCCACCTTACAAAGCCTGGAACAAGGAGAGAAAGTTGAGCATATAGTGCAGTCCGAAAGAACTTTATTGAGAAAATTGGTGGAAATCAACGAAAGCGTCATCAACCACCTAAAACGCATAGACAATGAAGCACCCTCCGTGTTATAATGCCTGCAAGATGAAAAATAACAGGGAGGCTAATTATCGATGGCAGATCTGCTTCTTCCGAAGAAAGTGAAAGAACCCGTTGCAACCTATCCGTATTTTCCCGCGAAACACCAACTCTATATTTGGCGGAATTGGAGCATGGTTACCACTCAAAGAATCGCACAAGTATTGCACACTTCCGTAGACACGGTGGAACAGGCCGCGGAAGAAATGGGACTGCCGGTGCCCAATCCCTATAATGCAACTTATGAAACACGGGGCTATATCACCATTATTCGGAATAACTGGCACGTGCTTCCTTATGAGCAGATTATGGAAACGTTGGGCTGGTCCTATGAACGTTTTGCCTACACGCTGAAAGAAGACGATTTCCTCAACGTTAAATTAGAAGACAAGCCAGATGTGAAATCGGTTTATTTCCGACCGCTTACGAAAGACGAACAGCTGCAGACGGCGAAAATCAAAGCCTGGGTGGATCGTTATATTACGCCTTTGGAACAACAAGCAACAGCGAAAGATTTTGATTTTTTGGATAAATTTGGCCATCCATACAGGAAGAACGCGGATGCCCCTATGAAAGCGGTGACGCCGGATGGGACTTGGGGGATTCGCGACTGTGTGGGCACGTGGAAATCGGCGGCCTATCTGCAAATGATTCGACAGGAAATTAAAGAGGGATGGGATTTGGACTTAGCGGGAAATGCCCATTATATTACCTTACAAATTCAACAGGATTCTTCCAAGAAGAAGGAAAGTCACCGCTTAACCATCACCCGACAAGAAATTATCATTACAGCGGTGGACGAAGAAGGGTTGTTGCAGGGACTCTATTACTTGTTATCCTTGGCGGAACAAAATGGACATTTTACCTTCGACGAAATAGACATTACCCGCGATACCCGCTTTGACCTTCGGTACGTACACTCCTACTGTTCGCTGTTTGGAGATGTACTCTTGGAG
>JAFYOJ010000050.1 GCA_017560225.1 Clostridia bacterium | reverse complement strand
TAGAACCTTTTTTTGGGGGGAAAGAAGCAACATTTTTAAATTTTTTGCCAAAGTTATCTCCGTTTCTAATAATATCTTCAAGATTATTATCTATAATTTTTTGTGCAACAATTTTGGAATAGTCCTTACCAAGTAATTGTTTTAAATTTGTAGAATCGACGGTATCAATTAAAATGACTTTTATTATTATTGAAGATAAAGATGTATCTTCTTTGTGTTCCTTGAAATATTTTCTAACAAAATCATCTCCAGATTCATTCGAGTATGAAGATTGACTTATCACATAATTGTGCACTAATTTTATATTCTGTGCGGTTAATTTTGGACAACAGCAACCGTTTTTTGATAATCGTTCAGTATCGTATTCTAATCCTGAAATGCGTTGAATTTCGGGATTTATATATCTGATTTTTTTTGACATGCTCAGCACTCTCCTTTAATAACATTATAACAAGTTGAAATTTTGAATTCAACTATTTACAGTATAAATTCCCTTTAATCACAAATACTAACATCACAATTTGTAGATTAGGGAGATGGAGATATATGAAAGCAACAGGAATTGTGAGAAGAATAGACAACCTTGGACGTGTAGTTATACCGAAAGAAATAAGACGCACGATGAGGATAAGAGAGGGAGACCCTCTATTGACAACATTGACACCAATCGACAAGTTTTGTATGGCGATACATAGTGTGGTGGGGAGATATAATAGACAGCAAAAACGGAGCAGAAATTCTGCTCCGTTTTGCTATCACTACTCTTTTGCACTCCAAACGACTTCGTGGTATGTTCCGTAATCTCTTTTTCTGTTCCAATTTGGGTTCCAATTTTCAGGTTTTATATTAGTTTCACAATGTATTTCTTCTAACCACGGCCAGCAATCCAAAAAGGCATCAGCATCAATGTTTTCAACACTTTTAGGAATAAATACATCCCTTAGGTGTTCGCACGAAGCAAAAGATTCTTTTCCGATAACTTTTAAATTGCTTGGAAAAACTATTTTCTGCAAATTTTTGCAGTCGCTGAATGCATAACAACATATTTCCTCGAGCTTTTGTGGTAAATTAACTACCGACAAACTTGTACAACCCGAATATGTTCCAGGCAATATTGTCACAATTCTACTCAAATCATTATATGTAACAATCGTCAAGTTGTGACAATCCTTGAACGCTTCCAAACCGATACACTCAATTTGACAAGGATATTCAATTTTATATAATTTAGTACAGCCTTCAAATGCATTCCATCCAATATCCATCAATGTGCTTGGAAATACAATTTCTTTTATATCTGAACAATCACGGAAAGCACTACATTCAATTCGAATTAAAGTGTTGGGAAAAAATAGTTTTTCAATATTGCATTTGGAAAAAGCAAATGCTTTTATTACTTTTATTTTAGGAGTTTCAAAAATATACAATCCATTTTTAAATGCATCACCACAATCATAAAATGCATAATCACCTATTGTTTCAGCCCTGTCATCCCCAGGAAGAATTGAAGTTTTACACCCAGAAACTATGATTTTGTTTTGTTTATCAATTAGGCAATTTATATAGTCACAATATCTTAGGTTCCCTGAATTAACCTTTATGCTTCTAAGCTTTTTACAACCTTTAAATGGATTGCCACTACCAACATCGCTTTTTTCACCAAATATTGCGCGCAACATTCTTTCCTCTGGACTTATTTCTTTTTTAGGCGTATTTCCTATATTAATCACCGAGGAGGGTATTGAAATGCTTGTTAATGATGTGCAATTCTCAAAGGCAAAGCCCCAAATTTCTTTTAATCCATAGTGAAGTTTTACAGATTTTATATTGATACAATTTGAAAATGCACAGCCTTCGATAATTTCAACAGTTTTAGGAACAACAACGCTAATGATACTTTTGCAATTTTCAAATGCAAAACCTCTTATTCCAATCACTTTATATCCTTCTTCGGTCGTGGTTGGAATAACTAAATCAGCATCCTCACAAGTACCAATACCCGTTACCCAAGCTAAACTCTCTTTTATGTCATACTCAAGCCCAATACTTTTCTTTTTTTTCTTTGGAACATCGACATTTTCATTCATTTGTTTTCCCTCATCTTGCCATATTCAAATGCTACAATTAGATTATGGCATATTTTGTTTCAAAAGTAAATTCTCACAGTATAAATCTCCTTGTTTTACAAATACTAACAGTACAAATTTGTAAAGCAAGGAGATTATTATATATTATGAAAGCAACAAAAATAGTGCGCCGCATCGACGACCTCGGACAAGTCGTCATTCCGAAAGAAATTAGAAGAACGATGCGGATTCGCGAAGGCGACCCTTTACTTATCTTCATGCCATAAACACAAAGAGGCCCAATCACTTGAGCCTCTTTCATTTTTACACCATTTTACCGTCCTTACAGCACGTTGGCCGTAGAAGACCCTCCGTAGGTATTATACAAAATCGCACCGGGACGATACTCCGTACCATCCACCATGAAAGGAAGCTGCGCCTCCTCCAGCTCCGGAATACAATCCACTTGACCGGCAGCATACGCTTCCAAACGCTCCCGACAACTCTCTAAACGCTGCATGAGGCCGCCCATACGCATATCCTGGATATCGAAGCCGTGGGGCTTGTTCTCCTTAAACCACTGCACCTTGTACGCCTTGTGGTATGCCTTTAACTTCTTCAAAGCCAATTTATACCGAGCAATGACGTCCGCCAGTTCCCCGGCATCGCGGGAAGCATACGCCTTGCGAGTGCGAACGCCCAAGTCTGCCTTTACAGAAAGGAAATCCGCCAGCGCTTGCATACTGGTAAATAAGTAACCAAACTCCGGATCCTTCTTCCCCTTGCCCAATTTCTTGGCAAAAGACTTGAAGATTTCCCCTTCGTTGCCGTACAAATGAATATCGTGGATGCCGGTAAAAGGATCGTTGTAGAACAAATACTTATCCGGATTTACAGGATCATCCCCCAAGCGAAGCCCTTTCTTCATATCCATATTCATAAAAGTATCAAAAGCAATGCCGAACTTTGCTTGGAACTTCTTCTTAATATCCCCCTTCTTACTGTTGCCCTTGGCAATTTCAGAAGCGTAGAACAACGCGGGTAGCAACGCAAACTTAGAACACTCGCCACCGTTATCGCCCCACATGGTAAGGAATACATCCTGAATATTGTTTTTCCGGCACATGCTAAGGGATGCCGACGTTGCCTGGATACTAAACTCGTTGTCCGGTGCAAACCCGATCCAGGACCACAAACCGCCTGCAAACCACGTGTTGTCCTTAATCTTTGCGTGAGACTTCATCATGCCGTCATAACGCTTCTTATCCCGAGAATAATAATCCCAGTATACCAACTGCATATTTTCTGGAATTTGTGCCCGAACTTCTTCATTGATCTCGGTCGCCTTATAATATTCGCCCACCACCAACTTGAAGAACATATCCGACCACATGCACAACGTGAAGCCATACTTCTTGGCAATCTCACAGATTTTCTTTACGTGCTCAATCAAAACTTGAGACTTGTCCCGATCGCCGTGTTTGTTGTAATACTTACCGCGGCCGATCATCTCTGCCTCATCCATACCTACGTTGATAATCTTGGTAGACAAGCAAGAAGCCAAAGACGCGAACATACGATCAATAAGCTCGTAGGTGCGGTCCTCTCCCGCAAGGAGAATATCCCCGGTATCAATGGAAGGCCAATAAGCGGGCCAGTGGGTCAGCGCATTGAGATGGGCCAGCGTCTGCATACAAGGAATCAATTCCAGGCCCTTGCTCTTTGCATACGCATCCAATTCCCGAAGTTCTGCTTGGGTGTATCGGCCACGACAATAACCGAAGAAAGGCTCCTCCGGAATTTCGTAAGTATCTTCAATATAAAGGAAAACAGCGGTATAGCCCAAATCTGCCGAAATATCCATCCACTTCTTCAGGGTTGGAACGTTCATCACAGCATTTCTGGAACAGTCGATCATGGTGCCGAAGCGGCGAAACGAAGTCATTGTATCTCCCATCCTTTTTACAAAAATCATTAGGGAGAGTATACCAAAAATTCACGAACAATACAACACAGGATTTCCAGAGCGCAGGGTTTCCGGCAGGTTTAATACCCGCTGGTTGCGAGAGCCACGGAATTTAAGAGAAATATCCTTCTCTGCCAAGACAAAGCGGCCGTCTACCAGCACGTCGATCAGAGAAAGGAGCGCCGGCGTCTCCTGGGTACAAGGATAGGCCTGGGGATTCTGCATTTCTTCCAAAGTGAACCCGGAAAATGCCCAAATATCCTTTTTACCTCCAAAACGCGCCCGTACCGCCTCCACAAAGGGCAGCAGTTCTTTCTGATTGGCAGGCTCGAAGGGCTCTCCGCCCAGCAGCGTCAGACCTTGGATGAAAGGGCGATCCAGCATGGTCAAGATTTCTTCTTGGGTGGCCTCTGTAAAAAGTTCCCCGTACTCAAAATCCCAGGTCTGCGGCTGGAAACAACCTTCGCAATGATTGGTACAACCGGAAACGAAGAGGCTCACCCGAACCCCTTCGCCGTTGGCAATATCACAATCTTTAATGGCTGCGTAATGCATGTTCCCCTCAATCCTTACAGATGCAATACCCGCTCTTTAATTTCCTGGGTTCTGCCCTGATTCCAATACTGTGTGCCGATATAACCGCAAGTTCTGCGGGCTACGTTCATCTTGTCCTGATTTTGATTACCACACTGAGGACAGGTCCACACTAATTTTCCATCCACTTCCCGGATGCCAATCTCGCCGTCCCAACCGCACTCTTGACAGTAGTCGCTCTTTGTGTTGAGCTCCGCGTAAATGATATTCTCATAAATAAACTTCATTAACGCAAGTACGGCAGGCAGGTTATTCTGCATATTGGGTACTTCCACGTAGCTGATGGCACCGCCGGGAGATAAATGCTGGAATTGTGCTTCAAATTCCAACTTCTTAAAGGCATCAATTTCCTCGGTTACGTGTACGTGATAGCTGTTGGTGATATAACCCTTGTCTGTAATGCCCTCAATGACGCCAAAACGCTTTTGCAGGCACTTTGCGAACTTATAGGTGGTAGACTCCAGGGGCGTTCCATACAAGCTGAAATCGATATTGTGCTGCTTCTTCCACTTAGCACAGGCATCGTTCATGTGTTGCATCACATCCAGGGCAAAAGGTGTCGCCGCGGGATCGGTATGGGATTTACCGGTCATGTATTTTACGCACTCATACAAACCCGCATAGCCCAAGGAAATGGTGGAATAGCCGCCGAACAACAGCTTGTCGATGGTCTCCCCTTTCTTAAGACGGGCACAGGCACCATACTGCCACAAAATCGGTGCAGCGTCGGAAAGGGTACCTTTCAAACGCTCGTGACGGCAAAGCAATGCTTGATGACAAAGTTCCAAACGCTCGTCAAAGATCTTCCAGAACTTCTCCATATTGCCACCGGAAGATAGCGCAACGTCCGGTAAACTGATGGTTACAACGCCTTGATTGAAACGGCCGTAATATTTCGCCTGGCCGTTCTCATCGACGTAAGGGGTTAAGAAGCTGCGGCAACCCATGCAGGTGTAGCAATGGCCTTCGCCGTTCTTATCCACTTTCAGCTCCAACATCTTCTTCTCAGAAATGTAATCCGGCACCATCCGCTTTGCGGTACATTTTGCAGCCAACTCAGTGAGATACCAGTAAGGTGCATCTTCGGTGATATTATCTTCTTCCAAAACGTAAATCAATTTTGGGAATGCAGGAGTTACCCATACACCCTGCTCATTCTTAACACCCTGGTAACGCTGTGCCAAGACTTCTTCAATAATCAAAGCAAGGTCTTTCTTCTCCTGCTCATTCTTGGCTTCATTCAAGTACATAAATACGGTTACGAAGGGAGCCTGACCGTTGGTGGTGAGCAACGTTACAACCTGATATTGAATGGTCTGTACGCCGCGCTTGATTTCTTCCCGCAGGCGGCGCTCCGTCATTTCATTGATCTTCTCTTCGGTTACTTGTGCACCGATTTCCGCCAATTCTTCTTCCACCGCTTTGCGCAATTTCTCACGGCTCACCTGTACGAAGGGCGCCAAATGGGTAAGCGAAATGGACTGTCCGCCATACTGGTTAGAAGCCACCTGGGCAATAATCTGCGTGGCAATGTTACATGCGGTAGAGAAACTATGGGGGCGCTCAATTAACGTGCCGGTAATAACCGTACCGTTCTGGAGCATATCCTCTAAGTTCACCAAGTCACAGTTATGCATGTGTTGGGCAAAATAGTCTGCATCGTGGAAATGGATAATGCCTTCGTTGTGGGCATCTACGATTTCTTTAGGCAGTAAGATACGGTTGGTGATGTCCTTGGACACTTCGCCGGCCATATAGTCTCTCTGGGTAGAGTTTACCACAGGGTTCTTGTTGGAGTTCTCCTGCTTCGCTTCTTCATTGTTACATTCAATCAAGCTGAGGATCTTATCGTCCGTAGTATTGGACTGACGCACCAACGTACGGGTGTAACGGTAGGTAATATAAGACTTGGCTACCTCAAATGCTCCGTGAGCCATAATCTGCTTCTCTACCATATCTTGTACTTCCTCCACGCTGGGGGAACGGCCTAATTTCTCACAAGCCAAGACTACGCTATCTGCGATTCTTTGAATCTGCATGGGCGTCATACGCTCCGCTTCACCAACGGTTTCATTGGCTTTGCTGATAGCTACGATAATCTTGGTAATATCAAATACGGTTTCCGACCCGTTACGCTTAATAATCTTCATGGTCTTCTTCTCCTTTGTACTGGTTCTCTCTCCCAATCCCACAATATATTGTGGGCGAAGCTTTTATAAGATAGCATATCTTGGATATTCTGTCAACGGGTAAAATGCAAAGTTTACAATTTCAAATCGGTGGCTCTTTTGTCAAATTTGTGCTATACTGTTTAGGTTAAATTTAACCGTCGGGGTGTATAATTTTATGTATGATATTATCGCGCAAACAATCGGAATTATTGCTATGATTGTGGCAATTTCCTCTTTTCAACAGCGTACCCAGAAGAAAATCGTGCTGTTCCAGTTCGTTTCGTCAATTTTATTCAGCACCCACTTTTTTATGATCGGTGCCATCACCGGCGGTATTCTGAACGCCATCGGCATTGTGCGCGCCGCGATTTTTGCCAAGCGTGATACAAAGGCTTGGGCGGCCCATCCCGTATGGATATATATTTTCTCCGCAATTTTTGCCGGCGTTTACGTGTTGAATTTCACAGTATTGGGAACAACGCCCATTTTACGCAATTTCCTCTTGGAACTTTTGCCGGTCATCGGCATGGTGGCCACCACCATCGCCTTCCGCATGAAGAAGGCCGCCCACGTGCGTATTTTCTCCCTAATCAGTTCTCCTTTGTGGCTGATCTACAACATCGCCAACTTCTCCTTGGGCGGATTCCTTACAGAGGCATTCTCTCTGGGATCGATTTTGGTGGGCATGATTCGTTTGGATTGGAAGAAAAAATAACAAAAAAGCCGTTCTACCCTGTATGTTTCGGGTAAAACGGCTTTCTTTCTGTCTATATTTATTTTCTCGGTGTTTTCTTCTTGCCTGTGTACACCTTCGGTGCAAATTTTGCAGCCTTTCCACAGGGTTTCTTTACCGGTTTCTTGGGCGCCGGTGCAACCGGTGCGATTACGATGGGTTTCTCCGGCTTCTTACGCCAAAGCACGAATTTAGAGCCAATCACTTGGATGCATTCGCTGTTGGTGGCCTCTGCCGCAGCTGTAGCGATTTCACGCACAGATTCACTGCATGTTTCCAGTACACGAATCTTAATTAATTCTCGTGCTGTCAATGCCTCATCAATTTGGCGAATAGAAGTTTCTTCCAAACCACCTTTACCAATCTGCATTATAGTTTCTAAGCCGTTGGCTTCTTTACGGTACTGTGCCCGCTCTTTTCCTGTTAACATCATAATCTCCCTTTCGGTATAAAGAAAAGGGCGTATCCACAATGGGAAGTCCGCCCTTTTCGTCAAAACTTAATCACTCAGACAGAACTGAATTATGCAAGCTCCAAGATTGCCATAGGCGCTGCATCGCCGCGTCTTGCACCGGTCTTGTAAATTCTGGTGTAACCACCCTTCTTGTCCTTGTACTGAACAGCGATCTCATCGAACAACTTGTTCAATACGTTCAAGTTCTCGCCGTCTGCATTCTTGGTCTTGTAGATCCACTCTGCAGCGAGCTTACGAGCAGCCAATCTGGAAGGCTTATCAACGCGAACAAGTTCGGTTGTAACTTCACGATCAGCGTACTTGGTGTACTTCTTGCCGTTCTTGGATGTAACAACAACGGTCATCTTCTTGCCCTTAGAATCCACAGGAACCTTGCTTACCTTAACTTGCTTTGTCTCGAAATTATCAACCTCACGGATTGCCTTTCCGATCAAACGCTCAACAATGCTCTGTACTTCTTTTGCTCTTGTCTCAGTTGTAACGATCTTGCCGTTCTCAAGGAGAGACGTTGTCAGGCTTCTGAGCATGGCTTTTCTTTGGTCTGCTTTGCGACCTAACTTTCTATATGCCATAATTAACTAAACCTCCCAGCTTATTCTTCACTCTTCTTGAGAGAGAATCCCATTGATTCAAGCTTGCAAATGACTTCTTCAAGAGATTTTCTTCCCAAGTTCCGAACCTTCATCATATCTTCTTCTGTCTTGTTTACCAAGTCTTCAACCGTGTTTACTTGTGCACGCTTGAGGCAATTGAAAGAACGAACAGAAAGATCAAGGTCCTCAATATTCATTTCCAGCAATTTCTCTTTCTTGTCAGAAAGATCGGGGCTGATTACAACTTCTCTGGTCTCACCGGACTCTGTAAGATTCACAAACAATGCTAACTGCTCGGTAAGAATTTGGGCACTCTGGCTGATTGCTTCTTTCGGAGTAAGCGCACCGTTGGTCCAAACTTCCAATGTCAGTTTATCATAGTCCGTAACATTGCCTACACGGGTATTCTCTACGTTGAAGTTTACTTTCTTTACAGGTGTAAAGATAGAATCAACGGGAATAACACCAAAAGGCATATTCGGTTGTTTGTTCTTGTCTGCAGAGCACCAGCCTGTTGCAGTGCCTACTTCCATGCTGATTTCCAGCGTACCGTCGCCATTTAATGTTGCAATGTACTGATCCGGATTCAATACCTCGATTTCAGCATCACAAGCGATATCACCTGCGGTAACAACACCCTTCTTAGAAGCGGTCAATGTTACGTGCTTTGTTTCGTTGGTATACAACTTAAATCCGATATTCTTGATGTTCAAAATAATTTCTGTTACATCTTCTACAACACCGGGAATCGTTGAAAATTCGTGACGAACACCCTCAATCTTTACATTCAGAGCAGCCGAACCGGGTAAGGACGACAAAAGGATTCTTCTCAGGGAGTTACCCAAAGTGATGCCGTAACCTCTCTCGAGAGGCTCAACAACAAACTTGCCGTATGTTTCCAGCTCATCCGTTTCTACACATTCAATGATTGGCTTTACAATCTCGTTCACAGCTTTCTCCTCCTTTGTAATTTATGAAAGATGCTCATTATTTACTATACAACTCGACGATCAAGTGCTCCTGTACAGGGAAGTCAATATCTTCACGCTTCGGAAGTGCTACAACCGTTGCGGACAACTTCTCTAAATCAACAGAAAGCCATGCAGGAACTGCTCTTCCGGCAGTAACCTCGAGGATAGCAGCCAAACGGTCGTTGGACTTATACTTCTCTGTTACTTCAATAACGTCGTTTGCAGAAACCAAGTAGGAAGGAATGTTTACGGCCTTACCGTTTACGGTGAAGAAACCGTGACGAACAAACTGACGAGCTTCTGCTCTGGAAGAACCCAAGCCCATACGGTATACAACGTTATCCAATCTTGTTTCCAAAATAGACAACAGGTTCTCACCGGTTACGCCCTTCTTCTTGTTTGCCAATTCAAAGTAGCCGTGGAACTGCTTCTCAAGAACACCATAGTATCTCTTGGTCTTCTGCTTCTCACGGAGCTGCAAGCAGTATTCAGACTGCTTCTTCTTTGCCATTCCGTGCTGTCCAGGTGCGTAGCTACGCTTAGGTCTGGAAAGCGCACATTTCTCAGTATAACATCTTGTTCCCTTCAGAAACAGCTTTTCGCCTTCTCTTCTGCAGAGTCTGCAAGACGCATCAGTATATCTTGCCATATTCGAACACCTCCGTAATTAAACTCTTCTTCTCTTGGGCGGTCTGCAACCATTGTGAGGAATGGGCGTCTCGTCCTTGATCAGTGTAACTTCAAGACCAGCAACCTGCAATGCACGGATCGCAGACTCACGGCCTTGTCCCGGGCCTCTTACATAAACCTCAACGGTCTTAAGGCCATGCTCCATAGCAGCCTTTGCTGCGGTCTCTGCAGCAGATTGTGCAGCGAACGGAGTGTTCTTCTTAGAACCACGGAAGCCCAAACCACCGGAGCTTGCCCAGGAAATGGTGTTTCCGCTCTTGTCTGTAATGGTAACAATTGTATTGTTGAAAGTAGAACGAATGTGAGCCTGTCCGTTCTCAATGAACTTACGCTCTCTCTTCTTACCTCTAGTAGGTCTCTTTGCTGTAGCAGCCATATTTCAAACCTCCTTATTTCTTCTTACCAGCGACAGTCTTGCAAGGTCCTTTACGGGTTCTTGCATTTGTCTTGGTTCTCTGTCCGCGTACGGGGAGACCGTTCTTATGACGTCTTCCTCTGTAGCAGCCAATTTCCATAAGGCGCTTGATGTTCAAAGCAACCGCTCTGCGAACGTCACCTTCAACAGTGTACTCCTTATCAATAATGTCTCTCAACTTACCAACTTCATCGTCAGTCAAATCTCTAACTCTTGTATCCGGATTTACGCCGGTCTTTGCGAGAATTTCAGCAGACTTTGTACGACCAATGCCGTAAATGTACGTCAAACCGATTTCTACACGCTTGTCTCTCGGCAAATCCACACCTGCAATACGAGCCATGTGTTACTACACCTCCAAAAAATATACAGTTCTCCAATTAAGAAACTTCTATATTAACATTTTGTGGTTCATGTCGATGCATGCAGCCGCACCTCAAAATGAGAATATTCTTTCCTTCTTACACCGAAAAGCCACCCGCTATACGCTTCCTGCGTATGCAGCGGATGTCTCACGATATATTCCTAAAAACAATCAGCCCTGCTTTTGCTTATGCTTCGGATAAGCATCACAGATTACCATTACTTTGCCTTTTCTTTTGATAACCTTACATTTGTCACAAATAGGCTTTACAGACGGTCTTACCTTCATGGTTTAATCCCTCCTCTTCACTTTCTCCAGACAATGCGACCGCGATTCAAATCATATGGAGATAACTCCATCGTTACGTGATCGCCTTTAACAATCTTAATGTAGTTTGTGCGAAGCTTTCCTGAAATGTGAGCAACCACAATATGACCGTTCTCCAGCGCAACCCTGAATACACAGTTAGGCAGGACTTCTTCAACTACACCTTCTACCTCGATTACATCTTCTTTTGACAAGAATGTCAACCTCCCGATTTTTCTGAAAACTACAGTGTCGTTATGATCGGCTCTCCGTCGGCTACAATGAGCGTATTCTCATAATGAGCAGACAAAGATCGGTCTTTGGTATACACCGTCCATTTATCTTTCGCAAGCTCTACCCCGGCAGCGCCTTGATTGACCATAGGTTCAATGGCGATTGCCACACCCGGCATCAAACGAGGTCCCCGAACCTTGGTCCGATAATTCGGAACCTCCGGATCTTCGTGAATGTCTCGCCCGATTCCGTGACCGGTATACTCGCGAACAATTGAATAGCCATTTGCTTCCACATAGTCTTGGATGGCTCCTGAAATATCACAAATCCGGCAATCCGGAACTGCAAATTTCGCACCCTCAAAGAAACTTTGTTTCGTCACGGCTATTAACCGCAGCGCTTCATCCGAACACTTACCCACTGCAAACGTTCTTGCGGCGTCTGCGTGGAAGCCCTCTAACTGAGCGCCTACATCGATGCTGACGATATCGCCTTCCTTCAAAGGTTTCCCATTGGGAATCCCGTGAATGATCTCCGAATTCACTGAGGCACAAATTGCGGCAGGGAAGTCAATCCCGCCGTAATAATTGGGCACTCCGAGAAAGGACGGAAAAGCACCATTCTTTATTATATAGTCTGTAGCGATTCTGTCAAGGTCTTTTGTTGAAATTCCCGGTAAAATATTTTCTTCCAACAACTGAAACAGTTCGGAAATGATCTTACCGGCCCCTTTCATCTTCTCAATTTCTGATTTTGACTTAATATGAATCATAAATCATCAAATCCCTTTAAGCTTCAGCGCGCACAAAACATTCTCAAAAGTATCCTCTATGGTATGTTCACTACGCACTTTTGCAAGTTTTCTTCGCTTCAGATAATACTCTACCAACGGTTCTGTTTCTTCGTGATAAGTCGCAAAGCGTTTTTTGATCACTTCTTCATTATCATCTTCCCGTTGAATAAGTTCGCCACCACAGTGGGGACAAACGGTCGCACCTTCCGGAAGGATGCGCAAATTGAAGCTCGCCTTACAATCCTTACAGATTCTTCGGTTCGTCAATCTGCTTACCAACTCTTCTTCAGAAACAACGATGTTGACAACTCGGGTGATTTTCTTTCCCACGCGCTTTAAGTAATTGTCCAAGCCTAAGGCTTGTTTAATGGTTCTGGGAAAGCCATCTAAAATAAATCCGTTTGCACAATCGTCCTGAGAGAGTCGATCCTCTACCAACTGAATGGTTACGTCATCGGGAACCAAGCAACCTTTCGATATATAACTATCGGCCAATTTACCCAGTTCTGTTCCACTTCGGATATATTCTCTAAAAATATCTCCTGTAGAGATGTGCGGAATGTTCAGGATTTCCTGAAGTGATGCAGCGATAGTACCTTTGCCCGCGCCGGGCGCCCCTAACATAATTAAATTCATTCCTACACCCCCTATGCTTTACAGGGCAATGCGGCAGAAAGGGCAAGAGGGCTACTTCGCCCATCTGCATCTTTCTGCCAACATGCATTTATCTAATTAATCCAAGAAGCCCTTGTAGTTTCTCATAAGGAGCTGTGCTTCCAGCTGTCTTACTGTCTCCAGTGCAACACCTACCAGGATCAGCACAGTTGTACCGCCAAACCACATATTGATACCGCCGATTGCGTTACTTACATATCCGGTGATAATCTGGATGGCTGTGGGGAACACGGCCAAAATTGCCAGGAAAAATGCACCAAACCATGTAATCTTTGTGGAACTACGACGGATGAAATCTGCCGTAGGCGCTCCGGGACGAAGTCCGGGAACAAATCCACCGTTCTTCTTCAGATTGTTTGCAATGTCATTAGGATCAAAGTAAACAATATTATAGAAGAATGTAAACAAAACGATCAATACTGCGTATACGATTACGTATCCCCATGTATTACCAACAGAGAAGCTGTTGATAAAACCTGTAAATCCTGATGTAGAGCCGGACTTACCAAAGAAAGCAATAATCGTTGCCGGGAATTGCAGTAAGGACATCGCAAAGATGATAGGAAGTACACCGGAGGAATTTACTTTGAGCGGAATATGGGTATTCTGTCCACCGTAAATCTTCCGTCCTACAACACGCTTTGCGTATTGTACAGGAATGCGTCTTTCGCCGCCTTCCATCCAAACAACTGCAAGAATAACTGCAAGGAATACAAGTAAAATGGCCAAAACAGCAACAATACACAAGATTCTGCTGTCAAACAAACGTGTGCCAGAACTATAATTAATCGGAGAATTACCAAACATATAGTTCCACAAAGTTTGAATTGCACCAGGGGCGTTTGCCACAATACCTGCAAAGATCAACATAGAGATACCATTGCCGATACCAACCTCTGTAATCTTCTCGCCCAACCACATCAGTACAGTTGTACCCGCTGTGAACGCTGCAACAATAATCAAGAATGTAAGCAAGTCAAACTCACCTGCACCAGCAAACAAGTTAATCGTGCTATCTTTGATATTGAAGTACAACATTACAGATTGGAACAAAGCCAAACCGATGGCAACATAGCGAGTCGCCTGTGTAATCTTCTTTCTGCCTTCTTCTCCTTCTTTCTGAAGTCTTTCCAAAGCAGGAATCGCAACGGTCAGCAACTGCATAATAATGGATGCATTAATATACGGGCTGATACCGAGGGCGAACAGAGATACACTCTGAAACGCACCACCGGAAAGCAAATCCATGAAACGGAACAAACCGTTTCCGGAAAGAGAACTAAGAGCAGAATCCGTCAAGCCGGGTACCGGAATAAAGCATCCGATTCTGAAAAGAACAACAAGCAAGAGCGTCATAAGGATCTTTTTCCGAAGTTCCCCCACCCGGAATGCGTTCTTAATAACCTCTATCAGTTTCATTTCAGATCACCTCGGCCTTTCCTCCTGCGTTTTCAATCTTCTCAGCTGCAGTCTTGGAGAAACGAGTTGCCTGAACGGTCAACTTCTTTGTGATCTCACCGCTGCCAAGGATGCTGAGTCCATCGAATTTCTTCTGAACCAAACCAACTTCTTCAAGTTTTGCTAAAGTTACAACGTCGCCATCATTGAAAGCTGCTTCCAACTGGTGTACATTGATTTCAGCGTAATCATCAGCAAAACGCTTGTTGTTGAATCCTCTCTTGGGGATTCTTCTGTACAAAGGAGTCTGACCACCTTCGAAACCGGGACGTACACCGCCACCGGCACGAGCTTTCTGACCCTTGTGACCTCTGCCGGCAGTCTTACCGTTGCCGGATCCGTGGCCTCTACCTTTTCTGTATGCCTCACGGCTTGCACCGCATGCGGGCTTTAATTCATCAAGCTTCATAGGGCAACCTCATTATGCTTCTTCGACCTTGACCATATGGGAAACCACTTTGATCATGCCTCTGATTTGTGCATTGTCTTCCTGCTCAACTGTGCTTCCGATCTTCTTAAGACCTAAAGCCTGAACAGTAGCTTTCTGCTTTGCAATTGCTTTGTTCGTACTGCGAACCAGTGTAATTTTAATCTTTGCCATTGTTCAAAGCCTCCTTAACCAAGAATTTCTTCAACAGTCTTACCGCGAAGAGCTGCTACTTCTTCTACTGTCTTCAAAGAGCGAAGTGCTTCAATCGTTGCTTCAACCATATTATGAGGGTTGTTAGAACGAAGAGACTTTGTACGGATATCTTTGATACCTGCAAGCTCTACAACAGCACGAACGGGACCACCAGCGATAACACCGGTACCTTCGCTAGCCGGCTTTAAAAGAACGCGACCTGCACCGTACTCACCAACGATTTCGTGAGGAATGGTGGTTCCTACCATAGGAACACGAATCAGGTTCTTCTTTGCATCTTCGGTGCCCTTGCGAACAGCCTCAGTTACTTCGGCTGCCTTACCAAGGCCTACACCTACACGGCCGTTCTCGTCGCCAACTACGATAAGAGCGCTCCATCTGAAGTTACGTCCACCCTTTACAACTTTGGTTACCTTGCCAAGATGAACGAGCTTTTCTTTGAATTCACTTGTATTGGAATTATGTTCCATATCTGCTCCTCCTTACGATTAAAAGACAAGGCCGGCTTCACGAGCAGCCTCTGCAAGTTCTTTAACTCTACCGCTGTAAGGATATCCGCCACGATCAAAAACAACTTCTTTGATACCAGCCTCAAGTGCCTTCTCAGCAACTAACTTACCAACCTCTTTCGCAGCATCTTTGTTGCCACCGAATTCGATTTTATCCTTAATCGCCTTATCCAATGTGGATGCCGATACCAAGGTGTTGCCTGTTGTATCGTCGATAATCTGAGCATACATATGGGACAGACTTCTGAATACGTTGAGTCTCGGACACTCTGCGGTTCCGCTAACTTTGCGTCTAACGCGGAGATGTCTTCTCTGACGCATTTGATTCTTACTAAGCTTTGCCATTGTGCGTCAACTCCCTTCTTATTTCTTACCGGCGCCGGTCTTACCCTCTTTACGCCGTACATGCTCATCGGAATACTTGATACCTTTGCCTTTGTAGGGCTCCGGAGGTCTCTTGCTGCGAACCTTCGCTGCGAATTCGCCAACCATTTGCTTGTCGCTTCCGCTTACGATGATTTGGTTTGCATTGGGAACTTCTACGGATACACCCTCAGGAGGGGTCATTTCAATGGTGTGGGAGTAGCCAAGGTGCAATACCAAAGTCTTACCCTGAAGCAGTGCTCTGTAACCTACACCGTTGATTTCAAGTTGCTTCTTAAATCCGTTTGTTACGCCATCTACCATGTTCTGAATCATGGATCTGGTCAAACCATGAAGAGAACGCTCGAACTTATCGTCGGAAGGTCTTGCAACAGTAATTGCATTACCCTCAACCTTGATAATCATTGTGGGATGGAATGTGTTCTTCAAAGAACCCTTAGGTCCCTTTACTTCCAGAACGTTGCCCTCAGAAAGCGCTACTGTAACGCCTGCAGGAACAACAACCGGTTGTTTACCAATTCTAGACATATTGTGTTTCCTCCAATCTTAAGATTCTGAGCGAATCCGGTGGATTCACCGGACTCACCCTTTTCAGATTATTACCAAACGTACGCCATAACCTCGCCGCCGATACCCAATTTTCTTGCCTTCTTATCGGTCATAATGCCTTGAGAAGTAGAGATAATTGCAATACCCAAACCGCCAAGTACCTGTGGCAATTCGTCAGCCGCCGCATAAATACGAAGACCGGGCTTAGAAATTCTCTTGATGCCGGAGATAACAGACTTCTTCGCCGGTGTATACTTCAAATACAAACGAATAACACCTTGACGACCGTCGTCGATCTTCTGCAATTCTTTAATATAACCCTCTTCCAGTAAGATGTTTGCAATCGCAAGTTTCATGTTGGAAGCAGGAATATCAACGGTTTCATGTTTTGCTGTACCTGCATTACGAATGCGAGTAAGCATATCTGCAATAACATCAGTAATCTGCATATCGAGAACCTCCTTCTTACCAGCTGGCTTTCTTCACACCGGGAATCTGGCCCTTGTAAGCCAATTCACGGAAACAAATACGGCAAATACCGTAGTGTCTGAGATACGCATGAGGACGACCGCAGATCTTGCATCTGTTGTAAGCTCTTGTGGAGAACTTGGGCGCTCTCTGCTGCTTAAGTTTCATTGATAACTTTGCCATAATCTACCTCCTGCTTATTTCATGAACGGCATGCCCATCAATTTGAGCAAGTACCGAGCTTCCTCATCTGTCTTTGCAGTGGTTACAAAGAAGATGTCCATACCTCTTACACGATCTACCTTATCGTATTCGATTTCCGGGAAAATAATCTGCTCTTTCAAACCAAGTGCGTAGTTACCGCGACCATCGAAAGAATCTGCCGGAACACCGTGGAAGTCACGGATACGAGGAAGAGAAAGGTTAATCAATTTGTCTGCGAAAGCATACATATTTGTACCTCTCAAAGTTACCTTACAACCAATGTTCATACCTTCACGAACCTTGAACGCTGCAACGGACTTCTTCGCCTTTGTTACAACGGGCTTCTGGCCGGTAATCTTCATCAGGTCGCCTACTGCGGACTCAATTGCCTTCGGATTCTCACGAACCTCACCAAGACCCATATTGATTACGATCTTCTCAAGCTTGGGAATCTGCATGGGGCTCTTGTACTTGAACTGCTCCATCATAGCAGGAGCAATTTCATTCATATACTTTTCTTTCAGTCTTAACATAGTTTAGCCTCCTTCCAGAAACTCAGCGCTCGTTAGGCGTTACAATCTCAGCGCCGCACTTCTTACAAACACGAACCTTGATTGTCTTGTCGCCTTCAGTAACCAGCTTGTGTCCGGTTCTGGTAGCTTCGCCGCACTTGGGGCAAACCAGCATTACATTAGAAACGTGTACCGGAGCCTCTACCTTTACAATACCGCCCTGATCTTCACGACCTCTGGGCTTACGATGCTTCGTTACCATGTTGTAACCTTCTACAACAACGGTCTCTTTCTCAACGTTTACAGCAAGAACCTTGCCGGAAACAGTCTTTGCATTGCCGTTCTTGTCCTTCTGACGGCGGGTACCGAGCACTACTACTTTATCGCCTTTTTTAATATTCAGACTCATAATATTTCTCCTCCTCGTCACAGAACTTCGGGTGCAAGAGATACGATCTTCATGAAGTCATTATCTCTAAGCTCTCTGGCAACAGGTCCAAAGATACGTGTTCCTCTAGGGTTCTTGTCTTCTTTGATTACAACTGCTGCATTCTCATCAAAACGGATATATGTTCCGTCATTTCTGCGGACTGCGCGCTTTGTACGAACGATTACGCACTTCACAACGTCGCCCTTCTTTACCATACCGCCGGGGGTTGCTGTCTTTACGGAGCATACGATAACGTCACCGATAGTTGCATATCGTCTCTTGCTACCGCCCAGAACCTTGATACACATCAGTTCCTTAGCACCGGTGTTATCTGCAGCCTTCAGCATTGTCTGTACTTGTACCATAACACTTTACCTCCTATGCCTTAGCGTGCCTTCTCGATGATGGAAACCAATCTGAATCTCTTATCCTTGCTCAGCGGTCTTGTTTCCATTACCTCGACCGTATCGCCAATATGAGCTTCATTTGCTTCGTCATGAGCCTTCAATTTATATGTCCGTTTGACAACTTTCTTGTACAGCGGATGCTTTACGCTATCTTCAATCGCTACAACGATGGTCTTATCCATCTTATCACTGACAACGACACCCACTCTGGTTTTTCTTAAATTTCTGTCTGCCAATTGAAACTACCTCCTTCCGAAACAATCACTGCGCGGATGCAGCGAGCTCTTTTTCCTTGATTACCGTCTTGACTCTCGCGATATCACGCTTGATGTAGCGTACTTGAACGGGATTGTCAATCGGAGATGTTGCGCTCTTGAAACGAAGCTTGAACAACTGAGCTCTGAGTTCCTGCTCTTCAGCTTTGAGTTCTTCAAGAGACATGTTACGGATCTTTTCTCTGTATTCCTTCGCTTTCATTATGCATTCTCCTCCGTTCCTTCAGCCGGTGCTTCTTTTGCAATAATCTTACAGGTAACCGGAAGCTTGTGCATTGCAAGTCTTAAAGCCTCGCGGCACTGTGCTTCGGAAACGCCACCGATTTCAAACAAAACGCGACCCGGTTTAACAACTGCTACCCAGTACTCCGGAGAACCCTTACCGGAACCCATTCGGGTTTCTGCAGGCTTCTTAGTTACCGGCTTATCCGGGAAAATCTTAATCCATACCTGACCGCCTCTCTTAACGGAACGTGTCAGTGCGATACGGGCTGCTTCAATCTGGTTGCTGGTGATCCAGCCACAGCTTGTAGCCTGAAGACCGAACTCGCCGTTCACAACTTTGTTGCCGCGCATAGCCTTACCGGTCATTCTGCCTCTTTGTACTTTTCTGTGCTTAACTCTCTTAGGCATTAACATAATTACTCAGCACTCCCTTCTTTACCGGCAGCATCATTCTTTGCAACCGGAAGGACTTCGCCTTTGTAAATCCAAACCTTAACACCGATCTTACCATAAGTGGTGTTTGCCTCAGCAAAGCCGTAGTCGATGTCTGCACGCAATGTTTGAAGGGGAATTGTACCTTCGTGATATTGCTCTGTACGAGCGATTTCTGCGCCGCCCAAACGACCTGCACAAGCGGTCTTGATACCCAAAGCGCCACCGCGCATGGTTCTCTGAATAACCTGCTTCATTGCACGTCTGAAAGATGTTCTCTTCTCAAGCTGCAATGCAATGTTCTCTGCGCAAAGCTGTGCATCCAAGTCAGGATTCTTTACTTCAAATACATTGATTGTTACTGCTTTACCGGTCATCTTCTCAATTTCAGCCTTAAGCTCGTCTTTGATGACACCGTTCTTACCGATTACGTAACCGGGCTTTGCAGTTTCAATATTAAGAAGAATCTTATTTGCGGTTCTCTCAATCTTAACTTTGGAGATACCTGCAGTGTACAGTTTCTTCTTAACGTGTGTTCTGATCTTGTTATCTTCGATCAGGTAGTCTGCAAAGTTCTTCTTGTTTGCGTACCATCTGGAATCCCAATCTTTGATAACGCCAACTCTCAGTCCATGAGGATTAACTTTCTGTCCCATACTCTACCTCCTCAGTCTCTTTCCTTCAATACTACGGTGATGTGGCTGGTCTTCTTGTTGATTCTGGAACCACGGCCTCTTGCTGCAGCTCTCATTCTCTTAAGTGTAGGACCTTGGTTTGCGTAGCACTCTGCTACGTAAAGCTTCTCACCATCAAGCTCAAAGTTGTTTACGGCATTTGCTTCTGCAGACTTCAAAAGCTTGAAGATCAACTCAGATGCTGCCTTAGGTGTAAAGCGGACAATTGCATAAGCTTCTGCAAGGCTCTTTCCCTTAATAAGATCCAAAACGATCTTAACTTTGCTGGGAGCGATGCGGGCATAGTTCAATGTTGCCTTTCCCTGATCTCTGCCAATTCCAAGTACTTTGCGCTCGCGCTTAGAAAGAATCATCATCTTTCTGCTCTTACCGGACTCGGCGTTGTATTTCTCAATAAGTTCCTCTTTTCTGTCGAGGAGCTCCTGACTGCTTAAAATCTTACGTTCCACAGAAAATCCCTCCTATCAGCGTCTCACAGAACTAGAAGACTCGCTCTTGTTGACATGGCCCTTGAAGGTTCTCGTTGGAGCAAACTCACCGAGCTTATGTCCAACCATTTCCTCCGTGATATACACGGGCACATGTTTTCTGCCATCGTGAACTGCAATCGTATGACCTACCATCTGAGGGAAGATTGTGGAAGATCTGGACCAAGTCTTAATAACGATCTTCTCATTCTTCTCGTTCATAGCAACGATTCTGTCCAGCAAACGCTTTTCAACGAAAGGTCCCTTTTTAACCGATCTACTCATATTCGTTTACCTCCTTCGATTACTTTCCGTTTCTTCTTCTGACGATCATGCTATCAGAGGCTTTTCTCTTCTTTCTGGTCTTGTAACCCAACGCAGGTTTACCCCACGGAGTAACAGGACTAGGCATACCGACAGGAGACTTACCTTCACCACCACCATGAGGGTGATCGCAGGGGTTCATTACAACACCGCGGACGGTAGGACGAACGCCCATCCATCTCTTACGACCGGCCTTACCGATGTTGATGTTCTCGTGATCTGCGTTACCTACGGTACCTACTGTAGCTTTGCAGATAATCGGAATCATACGAACTTCACCGGACATCAAACGAATCTGTGCGTAGTCGCCTTCTTTTGCCATCAGCTGTGCACCTGCACCTGCTGTACGAACAAGCTGAGCGCCCTTACCCGGCTTCATTTCGATGTTGTGAAGCACAGTACCCAAAGGAATGTTTGCAAGAGGAAGTGCATTACCGGGCTTAATGTCAGCGTCCTTACCGGACATAACTGTGTCGCCTACCTTCAAACCTACGGGATGAAGAATGTAACGCTTCTCGCCATCTGCATATACTAACAATGCAATGTTAGCGGTTCTGTTAGGATCGTACTCGATAGAAGCAACTTTTGCGGGAATTCCATCTTTGTTCCGCTTGAAGTCGATCATTCTGTACTGTCTCTTATTTCCGCCTCCATGGTGACGAACGGTGATACGACCGTAAGAGTTTCTGCCGGCGGTCTTCTTTACGGGAGCCATCAAGGATTTGATTTCGCTCTTACCGGTAATTTCCTCAAAGGTCGAAACGGTCATCGCTCTTCTGGAAGGGGTTGTTGGATTGAATTTTTTAATACCCATAGTCCTTATCCTCCTGCATCACTGAGCAAATCCGAACTCTTCGATCGTGGATTTGTATTTCTTGGTCTTCTTCTCGCCGTTTACCGTATACTCAACAGTCTTAGGATCTGTGTCGATGCGGACAACTGCTTTCTTCCATTTCGCTGTGTAGCCCTCAACCATACCGGAGCTCTGTCTGCGGCTCTTCTTCTTGCCGTCGTAGCGCATTGTGCTGACAGCCAGAACCTTTACGCCGAAAATCTTCTCAACAGCGTTCTTAATATCAATCTTTGTAGCCTTTACATCTACTACAAAGGTGTATTTGCCACTTGCGGCTGCGTCCGTACTCTTCTCGGTAATATGCGGACGAACGATGATTTCATACTCTTTCATGCGTACACCTCCGAAATCTTCTTAAGTGCGTCCTTTGTGACAACCAATTTACCATGACGAAGAATGTCATATACGTTGATGGTGTTCACATAAGCGGTTGTAACATCTTTAATGTTCGCAGCGGACTTCACAACATTCTCATCCTTCTCAGGAAGAACTACCAGTGCAGAAGCATCAACCTTCAGGTTCTTCAAAACTTCTACCATGTTCTTGGTCTTGATCTCGCCGAAAGCAAGAGTATCCAGAACAATCAAGTCACCATCCTGTACTTTAGAAGCCAGAGAAGACTTAAGTGCCAATCTCTTAACTTTCTTCGGAATAGTGTAGCTGTAGTCTCTCGGCTTCGGTCCGAATACGATACCACCGTGTCTCCACTGTGCGGAACGTGTACTACCTTGACGAGCACAACCGCCGCCCTTCTGACGACGAGGCTTCTTACCGCCACCGCTAACCTCGCTCTTAACGAGTGTAGAGTGCGTTCCCTGACGAGCGTTTGCCAGCATATTTACCAGCGCTGCGTGCATACAATAGGTATTAACTTCTACATCGAAAATGCTTGCGTCAAGTTCTAACTCTTCAACAACATTTCCCTGCATATTGTAAACATTTACTTTAGCCATTTACGCTTCCTCCTTCCCGATCACGCTTTGATCGATTCTTTAATTTCGAGCAGAGCGCCCTTCGGTCCGGGAACTGCACCCTTGATGAGGAGAAGATTTCTCTCAACATCAACCTTAACAATTGTAAGGTTCTGTACAGTTACTCTGTCGCTACCCATATGACCGGGCATCTTCTTGCCTTTAAATACTTTACCGGGATCAGAGTTAGGACCCATGGAACCCAAACCTCTGTGGTACTTAGAACCGTGGCTCTTCGGACCAATCTTCATGCCGTGGCGCTTAATTGCACCTGCATAACCTTTACCCTTAGAAGTACCTACAACATCAATTGCATCACCATCTGCGAAGATAGCGGCTGTGAGTTCTTGGCCCACTTCAAACTCGCCTGCATTCTCAGGTCTGAATTCTCTCAAGTGCTTGTAGCCCTTCATCTCCAGCTTGTCAAACAAACCGCGATCCGGCTTGTTGAGCTTCTGCTTGTCAACCTCACCGTAACCTACACGTACAGCGTCGTAGCTGTCAGTGTCAACGGTCTTCTTCTGAACGACCATGCAGGGTCCCGCCTGTACCACGGTCACCGGAGTACATACACCATCTTCAGAGAAGATCTGTGTCATTCCGACTTTCGTTCCTAAAATAAACTTCTTCATTTACCGTATTCCCTCCTTGGTTATTGGTTCCCTTCGTTTCCCTTACGGGGTTTGCCGGGAACTTGACCGGCTTTTGTTGAGTAATGTATTTCAAAAGCCTACTGAATAAACGATTCTTATTGTTTAACTTTGATCTCGATGTCTACACCGGCAGGGAGATCCAGTCTCATCAGGGCGTCTACCGTCTTGGGAGAAGGCATGAGCACGTCGATCAATCTCTTATGAGTTCTCATCTCGAACTGCTCGCGAGCGTCCTTATACTTATGAGGTGCACGAAGGATTGTAACAACCTCTTTCTCCGTGGGAAGCGGAATGGGACCAGATACAACTGCGTCCGTTCTCTTCGCCGCGTCTACGATCTTCTGAGCTGCCTGATCAAGGAGCTGATAATCGTAAGCTTTCAACTTGATTCTGATTTTTTGCTTGTTTGCCATACATAAGCCTCTTTCTATATATATTTTGTTACGTATAACAGCCGGCACATCAGATCAACCACTATGTCGTGCGTTTCACGTTTCGCCCAATAAAAAAGCCAAATTGAAATATCCGCACAATTACGGATTTCAAAATGGGCCAGGACTACCGCTTCACGCGTAAACACACCATGAACTGTAGTGCAAGGACTTGCCGCCCGGTTTCTCGAACCGGACATTCTCCATCGAAGTTACCTGCCAAAATCGAGGGCAGCAATCTCCGACTTCACAGTCTGTCAAGCCGCAACGGAGCAATTATACAAGATTTTTCATGATATTGCAAGGGTAAAATGGATGTAAATCGACCTGATTTTGTAAACATTTTATGAATACAAAAACGACCCGCGTTAGGCGCAGATCGCATAAAAAAACAGGAAAGTGTATCCAGACCGATTGTGAATTTATTTGGGGGAGAGATTCACAATTTAATAGGAAGGATCCGGAAAGGATACAACTTTTCCCGACGCGGGATAGCATACCGCAAGACTGTGACTATCTGTTGTTTTTTCTATGAACTCTCTATGAACCGGCGCCGGAAATCCCAGTCGTAGAGCCATTTTGGGCCATTTTACCAAAACGATCATTCAACCCGTTTACCTCCCGAATATTACGAATCGCCAGAAAAGCATCCGGATCGTATTGCTGCACAATTTTACGCAATTCCGAAAGTTGCCGATTATACACCACGCACCACAGCACCCGCCGCTCTACGCCGGAATATACACCTCTGCCCATCAACTCTGTGCAGCCCCGCCCCAAACGGACACCAATTGCCTGCCCAATCTCCTCTCCTTTTTCCGAAACAACAAAAACCTCTTTCGCATAATTCAGACCGCCTTCCACCGCATCGATAAGTTTTGAGGAAACAAACACAGTAATGCCGATATAGAGCATAGCGGTAAAAGATTGATACATGGCAAAAATAATCCCCAGAAAAATCAGATCCAGAAAGAAGCACAGTTGTCCCAAAGAAAAAGCCGATAATTTCGGTTGTATTAAACGGGCCAATATATCGGTACCGCCCGTGGAAGCACCGCCACGGAAGATTAAGCCGTATCCGGTGCCCAGTAAAATGCCGCCGGCAAGACAAATCAAAAGAGGTTCCTCCGTAGACATTGTCCAATACTGCTGCGTGAATTGTAATCCGTCAATCAATAGCGCACAAAGAGAAGTGCCCAACAAACTGCCCAACACAAACCTTTTCCCCAGTTTTCGGTATCCCGCCCAGAATAAAGGTACGTTTAAACAAAAAATCCCCACGCCCACGGGAATCTGCCCGCTGCTAATATGATTGATCAAAACAGCAAGACCGGTGACGCCGCCCGGGGCCAAACCGGCAGGGGTTAAAAACTGGTTCATCCCCACGGCCACCAATAAAGCCCCTACCACACACGATCCGATCATTTTCATACCAATTGCTTCCTTATATAGAGTCACTTTTATTCTGTCCCAAGGATAATTCCTCTATACGCAGGCGCTGCGCAGTACAAATAAGTTCTACGAAAGCACGTTTTGCTGTTTACTTTCCCGGGGGATTTGTTTATAATAACGCTATCCTATGTATGAAAAGAAGGGTTGAGAAAATATGGAAGCTGCTGCATTAGACCACGATGTCACGATCCTGTTACTGGCACTTGGATTTTCACCGAAGAATATTGGCTACCATTATTTGCGTCAAGCTTTGTGGCTAACCCTGCAAGATCCTTCCATGTTGGAATTGATCACCAAGAATCTTTATCCCGATTTAGCCAAAACATTTGGCACAAAACCCACGGACATAGAACGTACCATTCGCTTCACAGTAGGAGAATGGTATAAAGAGAAAGTGCCGGGCACCCAAATCCCGGTACAAGGAATGGGCCTTTTCCAAATCCCCACCGACTGTCCTTCCAATCAATCGCTCTTTAAATTTCTTACGACATTTCTTCAAGAAGCTCATACTTCGCTTTCGTAGCAAGGCCGCCGCGGATGTGCCGTTCCGCTTTGTTCACATCCAGGATTTCCCGCACCTGTTCTGCCAAACACGGATTTAAGGCCGGAAGTCGTTCGGTCATATCTTTATGGACCGTACTTTTACTCACCCCGAACTTTCCGGCGCAGGCCCGCACCGTAGAACCGGTTTCAACAATATAGGCCGCAATTTCATACACACGATCTTCAATATACTCTCTCAACACAAACGCCCCTAAATTTATAGAAATCTTCTGTACATTTTTATGTGGCGCAGGTAAAATGTATGCTTGTTGTCAAATAATTTTCACTTTGGTATAATATAATAAATTCAAAAAAAGGAGATTATAGGATGAGCATAGAAAAACAATTAGCCATAAGCGCCCTGTTTGACTTAACCCGCTCTGCTGCAGGGGATTACCTGGCACAGTTCACCTATCCCTGGGAAGCCCTTTCCGGGATTTCCGATTTTGTATTGGCCTACGGCAGCACTTTACCGAAAGACCTTTATAAAGATCCGGAAGAAACCGGAATCCCCAACGTATGGATTGCCCGCAGTGCAAAAGTGGCCGCCAGCGCGTCTATTCAAGGCCCTTGTGTCATTGAGCCGGAGGCAGAAATTCGACACTGTGCCTATATTCGAGGCAGCGCCCTCATTGGCAAAGGCGCGGTAGTTGGAAACTCCTGCGAAATTAAGAACGCCATTTTATTTGAAAGTGTACAGGTGCCTCATTTTAATTATATAGGAGATTCTATTTTAGGTTACAAAGCCCATTTGGGTGCGGGAGCCGTAACTTCCAATATTAAAAGTGACAAAACCAATATTTCTATTCCGGCAGGCGACCTGCGCATTGAAACCGGCAGACGGAAATTCGGTGCTGCCGTAGGCGACCTTACGGAAGTAGGTTGCAACAGTGTCTTGTGTCCCGGTACCGTATTGGGTCGGGAATGTACTGTGTATCCGCTGTCCCGCGTGCGGGGTTTTATTCCGGAAAGACATATTTTCAAGGATGCCGCCAACGTGGTAGCAAAAGTGTAAAGAAAGGACGATTTATATATGGGAAGATTATTTGGAACCGACGGTGTTCGTGGCATTGCAAACACCTTCTTAACTTGCGAGAAAGCTATGGAAATCGGCCGCGCGGCAGCCGCCGTTTTAAGTGCCGGCAGCCACGCACAGAAACCTTTAGTGTTAGTGGGCTATGACACACGACTCTCGTCCGATATGCTGGCCAGTGCGATCTCCGCAGGACTTTGCTCCGTAGGTGCCAACGTACTAAACCTTGGGGTTGTACCCACACCGGCCGTCGCTTATTTGATTGGTCTTTACAATGCTCAAGCCGGTGTTATGATTTCTGCCTCCCACAATCCGGCAGAATTTAACGGTATTAAGATCTTCAACGCAGAAGGCTATAAGTTGGCAGACGCCCTGGAAGATCGCATTGAATCCATGGTGTTAGACGGAACGCCTGCCATTGAACTGGCAAGCCCCACAGAATTAGGAACTGTTCGATACAGCACCACCGCTACACAAGACTATATTGAGCACATTTGTACCACCATCCCCCATGACTTAACCGGACTGCGGGTTTGTATGGATTGTGCCAACGGAAGTGCCAGTGCAACAGCACGGACTTTGTTTACAAAATTAGGCGCAGAAATTCACGTGCTGGCAGATACGCCGGACGGCCTTAATATCAACAAAGATTGCGGTTCTACCCATTTAGGACAGTTGAAGAAAGCCGTTTTGGACGGACAGTACGATGCCGGCCTTGCTTTTGACGGCGATGCCGACCGTTTCTTAGCAATTGATGAATTAGGCAATGAAATTGACGGTGATATGATTATGGCAATTCTGTCCTTGGATATGAAGAACCGCGGTACATTGGCAAAGAACACTGTCGTCGGCACCATTATGACCAACTTTGGCTTTGGTAAATTCTGTCGGGAGAATGACATTAACTTCGTTGCCACCAAAGTGGGCGACCGTTACGTATTAGAAGAAATGCTGTTGGAAGGATACTGTTTCGGCGGCGAACAGTCCGGTCACGTCATCTTTAAGGAATTTGCTTCCACCGGAGACGGCCAGTTGACCGCCGTGCAACTCCTGGCTCACATGAAACGCTCCGGCAAGAAACTTTCGGAGCTGGCAAAAGTTATGACACGTTATCCTCAGCACATGGTCAATATCCACGTATCCCCGGAAGGCAAATTGGCTTTCTACACAGACGATGGGGTAAAGAAAATTTTGGAAGACGCCAAAACGCAACTGGGCAATACCGGTCGTTTGGTCGTGCGCCCCTCCGGGACCGAGCCCTTAATTCGAATTATGACCGAAGGAGAAGATAATGAGAAAGTGGCGGCATTAGCCACCACCACCGCACAAAAGATTGAGAAAATCCTTTCCGTTTACTAAGATATTTTCTCTACAATTTCCAACGGAATTTGAATTTCCATAGGACGTCCCATCATGGACATTTCCACCAAAGCAGTTCGTCTGTGGCGGTCAATTTTCTTAATCAAACCCTCTTTGCCTTGGAAGGGTCCGGAAAGAATAATGACCTTGCTATTCACAATCATTCCTCTGGAAAGACGAACTAAATATGTATCATCATAGAGGCCGGCGAGCAAGTCGGCTTCTTCTTGTTCAATGGGTGTAAAAATAGTATCACTTTTCAATACCCGCTTAAAGGCAGAGATCTTGGAAAGTTGTGCAGACACTTGTTCAATACAGTCTGTAATAATAAACAAATATCCCGGAAACAACGGACGAATCCGCTTTTGATATTCCCCATCCCGCTTCATAATATACTCTGCCAAGGGAACAAAACATTCCTGATATAGCTTTCCATCCACCACTTGGATAATCTTCTCGCAGATCAATTTCTCGCTACCGGTTCGAACTTGAATGGCATACCAATTAGATTGCATATTTTCCCCCATTTTCCAAAACCGCCAAGAAATCTTCTCGAAGCACGGGGCCTCCCGCCGCTACCGAACTCTTTCGTCCGTCCGTAGGCAGCACCTCTCCGGAAACCGTAGTAATCCAGCCACCTGCTTCCTGAATAAGCAAACAGCCTGCCATGAAATCCCAGGGAGAAAGACGTAATTCAAAAAAGGCATCCATACGGCCACTGGCCACGTCGCACAAATCCAAAGCAGCAGATCCGCTCCGGCGAATATCATCACATTGCATGAACAAAGCCTTCGTAATTTCCATCGTCCGCTCCCCTAATTCTGTTCGATAATAGGGCGACGTGCCCATCACGATAATGGCATCTCCCATGGATCGCTTGCTTACGGAAATTGGCTTTCCGTTCAGATAAGCCCCACAGCCTTTCCGGCCATGAAACATTTCATCCGTATAAGGATTGTACACCGCCCCCCACGCTAATTCACCTTGGTACAAAGCACCGACAGAGATGGCAGAGCGATGATAATCCCGTATGAAATTAGCCGTTCCGTCAATGGGATCAATCACAAAGGTCCATCCATCCCCTAACGTATTCTGATCTGCACCCTCTTCTTCTGCCAGAAAACTGCATCCCGGAAAAATTTCTTCAATGCCTGTCACCAGCATCCGCTGCACCTGCACATCATAAACAGTCACATAGTTAGCAGACCCTTCCTTACTGGTTACGTCACTCTCCGCCAAACGAGATGACGCCTCCAAAATAACGGCACCGGCACGACGAATTAAAGAAAACATTGCTTGCTCTTGGGTTTCGGTCATACAAACCACCTTCCACATCCGTATCGTTTGTATTATAAAACCCCGCTTTCTAAAAGTCAACGAAAGGGCATCCACTCCAAGTCTACACCGGTGTAGTAGTATTTTAATATTTTACCGTAATCATAGCCTTCCTCTGCTAAAGCCGCGCTGCCGGACTGGCTCATGCCCACGCCATGCCCAAAACCCAAAGTAACAATACTCACCCCGCCCGCAGCAGTCGGCTGAAAATAGAAATGGGTAGAACGCAGACCCAGAATCTTTCGTATTTCTGTCCCTTGAATTGTCACCCCATCAATCGTCAAAGAAAGCACGCGCCCGGTTTCCGACCGTTGAATGTCCGTAATATTTTCCAGCAAACACGCCGAATCACATTGAATATTGTATCCATTGCTCCGCAGTTGGCTCAAAATAGTCCACGGACTGAATTCTTGCACAAAAACATCGTCGGTAAAATGGTAATTTTGTTCATTCAAGCTGGGAACGCCCTGTAAATACCCATAGGAAAAATCATTCCAAACCGCCGCATAGTCTTCTGTATGTCCCCCGCTGGATGCAAAGTACATGGCCTTAATAGGTTGTCCTTCATAAGTAACTACAATACCCCCGGTGGTTTCCACCGCTTCTTGCACCCGTGCGTGGTAAATCCACACAGGATCCACCGGTGCCCACGCTTGGCAACACGTATAATCGGTACAAACGCAAGCACCACCGGGATGGGTTTTGCCGGATGCTTTTAAATAGTACGCATACGTTCTGGCGGCCACCGCTTGCGCTTTCAAAGCGTCCATGGGATAATCCCCTTGCATTTCACCCCGCACCACGCCTTGTAAGTACGTATTCATAGAAAGTG
This sequence comes from Clostridia bacterium, assembly GCA_017560225.1. Classification (GTDB taxonomy): domain Bacteria; phylum Bacillota; class Clostridia; order UBA1212; family UBA1255; genus RGIG9099. The sequence continues at coordinate 4,501 of JAFYOJ010000050.1, read as the reverse complement.
TAACGGTTTCTCCGGTTTGGTGCATATATACCCGGATCTGATCTTGATTTTCCTGTGTAGAAATACCGCTTTGTACCTCCGGATAGACCGGCACCACTTCTTGCGCCGGTGCCGCCACCGTGCCGCCCTGTAAAATAAGCGACAATACAACCGGCAGTAATTTTACGATTTGTTTTCCCATAAAAATCAACCCCTTCAGAAAGAAGATTGCCACTTTCCAAAGGGGTTATACAGCATTTCGAAAATTTATACCAAAATCAATAGAAGCGCAAGCTAATATCCATCGCCGGTACAGAGTGGGTAATGCAGCCGATGGAAATGATATCCACACCGGTCTTGGCGATCTCCACAATTCTGTCTTCTGTAACGTTTCCGGATGCTTCTGTAAGGGCACGTCCTGCAACCAACTTCACCGCTTCGGTCATCTCTTCATTAGACATATTGTCTAACATAATAATGTCCGCCTTTGCATCCAACGCCTGTTGTACCATCTCCAAATTCTCGGTTTCCACCTCGATTTTGGTAGTATGGGGGATTGCTGCACGCACCTTTGCAACCGCAGGACCGATTCCTCCGGCCGCTACGATGTGGTTATCCTTGAGCATCACCGCATCAGATAAGGAGAAACGGTGATTTCTGCCACCGCCGCAACGAACGGCATATTTCTCTAAATAACGAAGGCCGGGCAATGTCTTTCTGGTATCCACCACACTCACGGGATAATCCTTCACTAATTCCGCAAAGTTATTGGTGCGACTTGCCACACCGGACAAATGCTGGAGTAAATTCAGCGCAGTCCGCTCGCCTTTCAAAATGGAGCCTGTACGACCTTCTACGTGGGCTACAATATCACCCTTCTTTACTTTGCTGCCGTCTTCATAATAAATCTCTACGGAAACATCTGCATCAATCAGCTCAAAAACCCGCTTCATCACAGTCATGCCGGCAAGTACACCGTCTGCTTTTGCAATAAATCTGGCTTTGGAACGATCCTCCAAAGATATCAGATTATCTGTAGTGACGTCGCCGTAGGGCATATCCTCTTCCAGCGCATTCAAAACAACTTTATCAATTTGTTTTGGGTCTAAAATCATCGCATTTCCGTCCCTTCTTTAGTTACTATAATGTGGCATTTCCAATGTTCATCGTCCCGATTGGGGAAGTCGGCACGGAAGTGACCGCCACGGCTTTCTTTTCGTAAAATGGCCGCCTGTATGATCTGCTCTGCCAATAATGCTTCGTTCTGCAGCGCCATTTTATCCAGCGTATCGTTTACCAAGTCTTTGATTTGCTCTTTCAATTCCCTTACGGACGCCAAAGCTTCTTCCAATTCTTTCTGGGTACGAACAATGCCTACTTTCTTGGTCATCAAACGCTTTAAGGAATCTTGCAACGTTTGGATTTCTTCCGGTTTACTTTCATCTGCCGCCTGGGAATACTCCTGTCCCACAAAACGAGGCATCTTGTTCTCGCCTACGCTGTCCACCATCTCTCGTGCCTGAATGCCGATACGACGACCGAATACCAATCCTTCCAACAAAGAGTTACTTGCCAAACGGTTTGCACCGTGAATACCTGTGCAGGCAGCTTCGCCGCAAGCATAGAATCGTTTGATGGACGTATTGCCATACAATCCTGTCTTAATACCGCCCATGCAATAATGTTCTGCCGGCGCAATGGGAATATAATCTTTGGAAAGATCAATGCCGTAGCTTAAACATTTCTGGAAAATGGTGGGGAACCGTTTCTCCAAATAAGCCCGATCTTTCATCGTGATATCCAAGTTCATGTGAGATTCGCCGGTTTTCTTCATTTCGGAGAAAATACTTCTGGAAACAACGTCGCGGGGCGCCAACTCATGCAATTCATGATATCTGGGCATAAAGCGCTCGCCGGATGCGTTGCGTAAAAGGGCTCCGTCGCCGCGAACCGCTTCTGAAATCAAAAAGCTTCTGTCTTTCTCATGATAAAGTACAGTGGGATGGAACTGTACAAATTCCATATCTGTCAGTTCTCCGCCTGCGCGGTATGTCATAGCCGCACCGTCACCGGTTGCAACTTCCGGATTGGTGGTGTAATAATACAACCGACCATATCCACCGGATGCACAAATGGTAATTGCTGCATAATAAACTTTATAAATTTTATTAACTTCATCATACGCCAATACACCACGGCACTCGCCTTGGTCATCTACCAACAAGTCCACAGCCCAAATGCGCTCATGTAAGGAAACATTCTTCCGGGCAACCATATTTTGAATGAGTTTATCACACACTTCTTTACCTGTAGCATCGCCGGCATGAATAATACGATTCTTGCTGTGGGCAGCCTCTCTGCCTAACGCTAATTGACTGGCATCTTTCTCATTCTTATCAAACTGTACACCGTAGTGACAAATTTTATGAATGTTGTCTGCCGCCTCGTGAACCAGTACGTCCACACTTTCTTCGTCACAAAGACCTGCACCGGCATATAAAGTATCTTTCATATGTTCTTCCGGCGAGTCATTCTTATCTAAGGATACCGCGATACCGCCTTGTGCAAGCGCAGAGTTACTGATTTCCACTTCTTCTTTGGTAAGCATATTGATGCTGAAATTCTCGCTTAATTCCAGTGCCGTATATACACCGGCAATACCACTACCTATAATCAATACATCAGAATAGCATTTTTCCAATTGATCCGTATCAAAATTCACCAAATATCGCTTCATGCTGCATACTCCATTCTGTATTCTATCTTATTGCGCCGCAAGCTCTAACATTCTGGTCAAAGACTTCCGTGCGCCCTCCGCTACGTCTTCCGGTACTTGCATTTCGTAGGTGCCGGTTTCTAAGCATCTGCGAATACTTTCTAATGTAGTTAATTTCATATTGGGACAAACCAACTCAGGATCCATTAAATGGAATACCTTGTTGGGATTCTCTTGTGTAAGCGGATACAATGTACCCATTTCCGTGCCGATAATAAACTCTTTCTTATCAGAGTTTCTTGCGTAATCAATAATGCCTTGGGTGCTACCAATATAGTCTGCATAGGCGGTTACTTCCGGTTTACATTCCGGATGTACCAAAAGTTCTGCCTCAGGATATTTTTCTTTCATCGCTTTTGCAATCTGTCCCTGCATCGCATGATGGGTAGGACAGTAGCCTTGCCACAAAACGAATTCTTTCTCAGGACATTGTGCCGCAATATAAGAACCCAAATTTTGATCCGGACAGAATAAAATCTTCTTCTCCGGCATATTCTTCACAACTTTCAAGGCATTGGAAGAAGTTACAATCACGTCAGATTCCGCTTTCACTGCGCTGGAGGAATTGATATAAGTTACAACCGCCGCATCGGGATGCTGACTGCGAAATTCTCGCAATTCTTCAGCCGTAATCATGTCTGCCATAGGGCAACCCGCAGATTGCTCCGGAAGTAAGACCCGTTTCTCAGGAGAAAGAATCTTGGCACTTTCTGCCATAAAGCCAACACCACAGAAAACAATAGTAGAACAGTCTAAGTTTGCGCAATATTTGCTAAGGGCAAAAGAATCACCAACTACGTCTGCAATGGCCTGCACCTCTGCATTTTGATAGGTGTGCGCCACAATCACAGCATCGTTTTGTTTCTTTAACTTCTGGATTTCCTCAATCAGTTGTCTATTCTCGGTCATGTTCAACCATCCTTCTGACATTCTAATATCACAAAAGTAGTGCCCGTTACAGCCCTACTCTCCGTTCATTCTCCCCTATTTAGTTGTTGATAATGTACTATATTTTGGTCTTTTTGTCAATGTATTTCACATAGATTCAAGAATATTGGAACTGATACGCACATAAATTGGGCATATACATCAAAATTTCTCTATATGCCCAAATCTGTCTGCCATCATTCAAAGCAAAAAGAAAACCCTGCGCTTTATTGCACAGGGTTTCCATAAAAATTCGGCGGCTACATATTTTCACGGGACGTCGCCGTCCAACTATCGTCTGCATCGAAGAGCTTAACTGCTGTGTTCGGAATGGGAACAGGTGTACCCTCTTCATCATCGCCACCGAAATCCTTTAAGATACGGTCGGTCTCCCGACGATCGTACCTTCAAAACTGAATATTACAACACATTTACTTGATGAGCTCAATTCTTTGACTCTTCCAAAACTACGTTCATACTTATTTGGTCAAGCCCTCGACCTATTAGTATCAGTCCGCTTAACACATTACTGTGCTTACACTCCTGACCTATCAACCACTTAGTCTTTGTGGGGTCTTACTCTTTCGATGGGATATCTCATCTTGGGGCCGGCTTCACGCTTAGATGCTTTCAGCGTTTATCCGATCCGAACTCGGCTACCCAGCTATGCTCTTGGCAGAACAACTGGTGCACCGGAGGTTCGTCCATCCCGGTCCTCTCGTACTAAGGACAGATCCCCTCAAATATCCTACGCCCACGACAGATAGGGACCGAACTGTCTCGCGACGTTCTGAACCCAGCTCGCGTGCCGCTTTAATT
>JAFYOJ010000049.1 GCA_017560225.1 Clostridia bacterium | reverse complement strand
GGATCACATCTCAAAGGATATCAATGGCGAGACAGATACTGTTACCTACGTACTGTACTATACAGAGATTCTTGAAAGTGAAGAAGATCTGGTACTCTTCAACGCTGTGAAGGTTCCCGAGTCCCTAACGCGAGAACAAGCGGCTGCGTTCAGTGGCAGTTTTGCAATTGACGTAAAGGCTCAGGCGGTACAGACTGAGCACGTTGGCGATAATGCGTATGAAGCTTTCGCGACTGTTGGAATGGCCATTGAGGCTTAATGATTAGGAGGAAAAATAAAATGACAAAAACAAAAAGCACAAAACGTGCATTGTTAATGAGTGCGCTTGCTATGGTACTTTGTGTATCCATGCTGATCGGCACTACATTTGCTTGGTTTACAGACAGTGTAACCAGCAGCAATAACCGTATTGTGGCCGGAAACTTGGACATTGAGTTATATTATCAAAATGACGAGACTGATACCTGGGTAAAGGTAGACGGCGACACGAATATTTTCAAAGCGAATACGCGTTGGGAACCCGGTCACACGGAAGTGATTAAATTAAAAATTTCCAATGAAGGCAGCCTTGCACTTAAGTATCAGTTGGGCGTTAATATCGTGAAGGAAGTTGGCAGTGTTAACGTAAAGGGAGATGCGTTTAAGCTTTCTGATTACATCTATTTTGGTGTTATAGATGGTGAAGAAAACTACACCGAGCGTGACAGTGCAGTTGTAGGCGTTGCGGATGCAGTTCAAATTAAAGAAGGCTATACCAAGGCAAGTTCTTTGGAATCTGGGGAAGATGCTGTTCTGACGATGGTGGTTTACATGCCTACCATGGTTGGCAATGAAGCAAACTACGCAAAAGGCGCAGCAGAACCGGTTATCAATTTGGGATTAAATCTGTTCGCAACACAGTATACTTCCGAAACTGATAGTTTTGGCAGTAACTACGATAATGGTGCGCCTATTTTGAATGCGCCTGAGTCTATTCCCGCTACAGGTAATGATCTTGTATTGAACGGTTCTAAAGAAAGTAATGTAGCAGTATCGGTTCCTGCGGAAGTTTTCAATAGGCTTGATAACAGCGTAACAGGTATGTCTGTTGCAGCTTCGGCGCCGGTCGTTGATACAACAAATAAGACTGTTACTTTTGAGACACTTGAGCTTATTGACCAGAACGGTAAAGAAATCGACCTTTCTAACGCTACAGCAAAAGTGAAGGTCATTCTTCCTGTTGGCAACGTATTTGCTGACGGCGAGCAGGTTGAGATCTATCATGACGGTTCGTTCGTTACTTACGCAACCGTTGTAGATGGTAAGCTTTCTTATGAAGTATCTCACTTCTGTGAGGTAGAGGTGAAGGCTGCTGAAGAAATTAAACTTGAGCTTGTTGACAATGTTCTTACAATCAACACTGTTAAAGAGTTTGTTGCATTTGCAGCAGCTGTAAATGCAGGTGATACCTATGCAGGTAAGACTGTTGTTCTTGGTGCTGATTTAGATCTTGCCGGTGTAACCTGGACGCCGATTGGCTTTGGCGGCAAGACTTTCGATGGTACTTTTGACGGAAACGGTAAGGTAATAAAGAATCTTACTGTTCTTACGGCAGGCAAGAGCAACGTAGGTCTCTTTGGTGATACCCGTAACGGTGAAATCAAGAACGTAACTGTTGTTAATGCGAAGGTTGCAGGTAGACTGAATGTAGGCGTTGTTGCAGGTCAACCTTATACTACAAAGTATACGAACATCGTGGTAAAGGGTCTGGTTGAAGTAGACGGCCTTGCATATGTTGGTACTGTTGGTGGCAAGAATGCATACGCGAATTGGACCAACATCACTGTTGCAGTTGAGAAAGATTCTTATGTTAGAGCATATTCTATTGAAAACGGCAATGCATACCGTACCTATGTAGGTGGCGTTGTTGGTTTCAATGGTGAAGGTGGACACACATTCTCTAATATCACTTCTAACATTGATGTATTTGGTTCTACTTGTGACGTAGGTGGTGCATTCGGTATTGCGCACTATAGTAACAAGTTTGAAAATATTACCGTAACCGGTAACGTTACCATTACTGATGCCGAAGAGGCTGAGGAAGCAGAGGAAATGGGCGGTATCGCCGGTGTATGGCACAACGAGAATGGTACTTCTGTATCCTTCACGAATTGTAATTTTACCGGTAAGTTGTCTGCTAATGTAGAGGCTGATCTTTACAACAATACACTCGTCGGTGCGGCATATAACAAAACCGGAAACGGCACTCTTATTATCGATGGCAAGGCATATGTTGCTGTTAACACTGCAGATGAGCTTGTTGCGGCGCTTGAGAATAAGAAGAATGTAATTTTTGTTAATCACATCAAAATTGACCCCGCAAATATGAGCAATGCTTACGGTGCAACGGGTGTTAATATCAAGTATGGTCAGACCATCGATGGTAATGGATATACCTTGGACATTAAGGGTGCCGGTGGCACATGGGACTCCGGTATCAATACGACCGGTGGCGTGATTAAGAACATCAAGGTTACAGGCTCCTTCCGTGGAATTTTTGTTAACCATAACAGCACATACAGTGAAACTGTTGTTTTAGATAACGTGACATTGGAAGGTGTTATTTACACAATCAGCTGTGACCAAGGACTTAAGCAAAATCTTGTTGCTACGAACTGTACGTTCAATGGTTGGACCTCTTTTGCGGCTACCATTGGTACTGTTAAGTTTGAAAATTGCAACTTTGGTTTAGGTAGCGGATATAAGTTCTGCCGTCCTTACGCTTCTACAGAGTTTGTGAACTGTAACTTTACTGCAGCTGGCTACGAGATGGATCCTCGCGCAGCAGTAACCCTTGAGGGTTGTACTTTCAATGGCGCTCCTGTTACCGCAGAGAACCTGACTACTTTGGTAACCAGCAATAGTCAAAATGCAACTGTTAAATAATCTGGTTGTGTATTAATTTATTGGATCATTTAATGAGTCATTTCTCCCTCTTTTAGGAGGGAGAAATGGCAACTTAAATTCAAAGGGGAGTTATACAATGGTAAAAATGAAAAGTACAAAAAGTGCTCTGGCTACAAGTGTTTGTGCGCTGGTTTTGTGTATCTCTATGTTGGCTGGCAGTACATTTGCGTGGTTTACAGATAGTGTTACATCCAACGGCAATAAAATTCAAGCCGGATCATTAAACGTTGACCTTGAATTACTTGGGCAAGATGGTAAATGGAACTCTATTAAGGAGTCTCGGGCGCCTCTTTATAACTACAATAAATGGGAACCCGGTTATATGGATGTTAAAATTCTCAAAATTGAAAATGAAGGAACACTTTCGCTTAAGTGGTATGCGAAGTTTGTTTCTGATAGTGAAATTTCTTCTTTAGCCGATGTTATTGATGTATATGTATGTTCCAGCAAAACGGAAGCGCTCACATATCCTGTGGATCGCAATCTTGCAGGATATACGAAAGTTGGTACATTGCGTCAGTTTATAAATACAATTGAAACAACAACGCAAGGTAAGTTGGAAGCTGAGCGTGCTGCATACTTAGGTATTGCGCTTAAGATGCAAGAAACTGCGGGAAATGAATATCAGGGTCTTGCAATTGGTCCGTTTGATATTCAAGTTCTGGCAACGCAAGATACTTTTGAAGCGGACTCTTTTGATGATCAGTATGATCAAAATGCTACATATCCGCTGGTGGCAACAGAAACAAAATTGACAGATGTGCCGATGGTACTTTCGGCCGGTAAATTTGATGTGATGGTTCCGGCTTCTGCGCCGGCAGGCACCTATGCGGTGTCCATTACCAATGTTGTTGACAGTGTGAGCGAAGACCAGACCTCGTTGGTGTTTAGTTTGAATATTGAAACAACGATGCTAGTAACTGCAGAAGAAACGCTTTTCGCAGTTTCTGTTGAGGTGGGACAGTTTAAAAATGTCCTAAGCGTTAAAAACTTGGGAGCAAGTAACGCGGCGGTTTCCAATGTTACTTACAATAATCAAGCTGTTACGTTCCAAACGAGTGGATCCGGCGTGTTTGAAGTTGTTTATGCAAGTGTAGGCGAAAATATTCGCGTGTCTGAAGATGGGCATCTTATTGGTGGCGACTTTAAAGGTGTAAATCCGGCAACTTTTGATCCGACTTTGGCAGCAGCTGATTCGGCGTATATTGCAATTAACTATACTAAGAATGGCGAGAAACACTATGTGATTGCAGAACGTGCAACCACGACACTGGTTGCTGCAGATGACGCAGATTATTATGTTGCGGAAAACGGAAATTATGAAGTTACAAAGAACCAGTCCGGTAAATTGTGGAGTTTAATCAGCGGACTTCAAAATCAAGAATTCTCCACGGTATATATTCTTCCGGGCGTCTACAACGAGGCGACGACGATTGGTGTATATTCCAGTATGGATATTGTCGGACTTGGAGATAAAGAAAATATTGAAATTGTACGGCAATCCGGTTCTGCGCAGCATTTATTTAACTGTAGTGGTACAAAAGAGGATTACATTCAGGTAACTATTCGAAATCTTTATCTGAATGTGAAGGTTGGTGCAACTACAAAAAATAAAGACGTAGGTGCTGTCCAATCCATTCGTCGTTCGATGGTTAAGTGCTATGACTTGATTGTATACAAAAATGAAGGTTACGGCTTCAATAATGCCGCCTTTTACGTCAATGCAAATAACGATGCGGCCGGTACGTATTGCGACGCATATTTATATGTGGAGAATACGGTAATTTATGGTAAAGCACAAGTTGTTTCTACCAGTTACCGTTCTGCTACACCCAGAACACAATATCATTTTAATTATAGCAATCTTACGTACAACGATGGTACGAAGACATATACGCAAAATGGTGGTTATATCTTAAATAAAACAATGGCACCAAATGTTTGGGAATGGTAATGTGTGTATTGCCTGTCCTATCCTCTTTCCCGGGGATAGGCGGCAATCAAAGGACACAAGTTTTGGAATTTGTGTCTTTTGACTGCCGAGGGATTTCCCAAGGTAGAGGGCATTGGATATGCATCCCCCAATATCGTCTGATGCCCTTCTTTCTAAATAAACAATAAAGGAGGTTTTTGTGTTGAGAAGTATAAAGTTGAAAATTGTCGCAGTCGCACTGGTGACCATTTTAATGACCTTCTTTGCACAAGGCACTCTTGCATTTTACTCCACCACCGGCAAGGCGACCAACGTGGTCACCTCCGGGGAAATACAGTTTATTATTCACGAAACAACGGATCAGGGTACCGTCTTCCCGGAAGAAGGTGCGTATATTGTTCCCGGTGACGTGGTTAGTAAAGAAGTGACCATTGAGAATACGTGCACACACCCATTTTACCTGCGGGTAAAAGTGGTATACGGTGTGAATGCCCAGGAACTTTCTGCAGAGGACTGTTTTAAGTTGAACATTAACGAGACCCATTGGGAGTATTATGAGGGTTGGTATTACTATAAAGGTATTTTAACGCCCGGTGAGACCACGCCCTACGTGTTCTCTCACGTGGAAATCGTAGGAGATAAAGTGGATAACAGTTATATTGGTAAGACGTTATCCTTGACCGTTTCTGCCCACGCAGTGCAAAGCGAACATAATCCTATTACAGATGGAAAGACCTATACGGCTTCCGGTTGGCCGATGGAATAAGAGGTGGCAGGATGAAAAGAGTTTTTTGCATGATTTCATATTGCTGCTGTGTTTCAGTCTGCCGACTATGGCAAAGGAAGGCACCGTCACGTATGCCGGAGATTCGGGTGAATTTATTTTTACCCCCGGCAGTAGTCAGTCTCCCACGGACCTGTTTCCGGAATTTAAGGACGTTATGCCCGGGGATACCTTGGTGCAAAAAATTAAAGTGAAGAATGCGGCTTCCAAGGAAGTGAAAGTCAAGATTTATTTGCGTGCATTGGGTGCGCAGGCGGACTCTCAGGATTTTCTGTCTCAGTTGGGTCTGAAAGTGCGCACTGCATCGAATAACACCATGGCCTATATGTTTGACGCGGCTGCTTCCGAAACGGCACAACTTTCCGACTGGGTTTGTTTGGGCACCTTATATTCCGGTGGGGTTGTAAACTTGGAAGTTCTTTTGGAAGTGCCGGTGACACTGGGGAATGAATACAGCGGACAAACCGGGTATTTGGATTGGGATTTTAAGGTGGAGGAATTTCCGGTGGAAGATGACGATCCGGTGCCGCCTACCGGCGATTCTTTTAACCGTCCTTTGTGGATTACAGTGCTGGCCGGTGCCGGTATTGTGTTGATTTTGTTGTTTATTTTACGCAGAAGGAGGGAAGCGGCATGAAGAAAATTGCTTTTACACTAAGTGTAGGCCTTATTCTTTTATGGTTGATTCTGGGTGCCGGTACCTCTCTTGCGTGGTTCTCTGACTCAACACCTGAAATGCAGAACGTGTTTCATTTTGCCGATTTTGAGTTGGCCGTTTCCTACCGTCAGGAGGATGGTTCTTATCAAGCGATTGAAGCGGATACAAAGATCTTTGATGAAAATGCTTTGTATGAGCCTGGTTACGTGCAAGTGGTTTATTTAAAAGTGGAGAACAAGGGATCTGTCCCGTTTGATTTTCATACGGCGGTCAACGTAACGGGTTATACGGTGGCGGAAAATGTGTGGGGAGATCCGTTTATCTTACAAGATTATTTACTGTTTGGCTTGGTTACGGGAGGCAACGAGGCGGAGCTGTCGTCCCTTGTGGGCACAAGAGAGCAGGTTTGCACCCTTGCTAATCTGGAATTGAATCAATATGCGTCGGAGAAGGCTGCCTTAGGTGCCGGTGAGACGGCTTATATTGCCGTTATTGTACGGATGCCGGATACGGTGGATGCTCACGCTAATTATCGAGGCGATATGGTGCCGGAAGTTAATTTAGGACTGATTGTCAGTGCTACCCAGCAAGGAGGCCAGGTATGAGGAAAATTTATTTTTCTATTGTATCCATTGTACTTTTGCTGACGACTATGAGTTTTGCCGCCTTCGGCTATTTTACCGCCGGCGTTGATTCCGGCAATAGCCGTATTGCTGCAGCCAACTATCTGTTGAATGTACAGGTTTTTCGGGGCGCTGAAGCGCTTGATACGTCCGGTGCACTGACGTTAACGCCGGACACATATGATGTGGTTTTGGCTTACGTGGAGGGTTCGGCTTCCACGGGATTTTGTATGGTGGAAATCGGAGATTCGGTTTACCATACCCTGCAAATTGGAGAAGATGTAACGGCGGAAAACGGTTTTCGGGAGAAGGTTTCTTTTTCTTTGACTGTGACGCAGGACGTTTCCGTTCAATTTATGCCCTGTTGGGGTACTTCCGTGTATTACGGAGGCACGGATGCTTGCTATATTACGGGCGATGTTTTGACAGTGGGATAAAAATTATTGAATTATATACCGAATGGCTTTTTCGATTTCATGGATCGTAAGGGGCTGGCCTGCACCTTCGGAGGTCAGTATTAAATTTTTATTTAAATAAATATTGGCCTTGGCGTAAATTTGCATTTTTTGGGCTGCGCGCTCTGTATAAGTGACATTGTCTAAAAGTCCCAGGTGTTCCCAATAAAATATCTCGCCGGTTTCCGGATGTCGAATGGTAAAGTCCGGATAATAGTTCCTCCCCTCGATCTGTAAAACGCACTCATAGCGAAACGGAATTTTATTGATATGTAATTGCGTGGCAATCAACGTTTCCGATTTGGAACGCACGGAAAGACCGGGGCGGACGTGGTGGATTTTGCCTTCCGGACGGTATGGATTTTGGGGAAAATGGCCCTGTTCCCAATCCCTTAAATCCCGATTTAAAGGTTGGTAGAATGTACAAATTAAATCTTGATATCCCTTTTTCTCTAACAACGCCTGACTTTTGTTGGTTGTGGGGAATTTTTGCAAAAATGCATTGACTGCAGCCAATTCCTGCGCTAAGTCTTCATTATGTGCTTCTAAGAAACGTTTGTATGCCAGTCTTGCGGCATATTCTTGATCTTTTTTTGGTATGTATTGTTGCGGGCATCCTTTGATTTTTTTATACCATTTTTGGTAGGTGTCGGATTCCACGCAATAGAAGGTCCCTTCCGGCAGCAGTCGGATTTTCTTTTCATTCTCTTCTATAAGATTTGTAAGGCGCTGCTTCTCCTTAAGCATTTTGTCGTAAAACATATCAATCTCCCCCAGATGAATAGTTTTTTTACTATTCAACCATATTTCCCGGAATTTGTGAAGATTATTTCCCGAAAAAATTTAGGAAAAGGGCAGTGGGATGAGGAATGCCCTTTTTGCAAGATTTCATACCAGGAAACAGGGGTTTGACCGTATTTTCGGTATGTTTTTGCGGTAAAATGTCCAAAAATATACGATTTGCCACGAAAAAAGTATGTTTTTGTTGATTTTCTTCATTTTACATCCCAATGACGCCGTGGTACAATAACCCTATCATACCAAAGGAGTCAAAACAATGTCCTGGAATCAATATCCGCGCCCATTGCTGCAAAGAGATTCGTATTATTCTTTAAATGGCACCTGGGATTTTGCCGCGGGTGAAGAAAATTATAATCAGCAAATTCAAGTTCCCTCTTGTGTAGAAGATCGGGGACAAGTGTTGTGGTATCGCAAACATTTTACTCTGCCCAAAGACTTTCTTCAAAGTCGTACCTTGCTTCATTTTGGTGCCGTGGACCAAATTGCCCGAGTGTATCTAAACGGGCAACCGGTGGGGACGCACGAAGGCGGCTATTTACCGTTCACTCTGGACGTGACGGCGGCACTCCAAGAGGACAATGTACTGACGGTGGAAGTTCGGGATCATTTGCAGGACAAAATTCTGCCCTATGGTAAGCAAAAATACAAGCGGGGCGGGATGTGGTATACACCGGTGTCGGGGATTTGGCAGACGGTGTGGCTGGAATCGGTGCCGGAGAATTATATTGAGGCGATTCAGGTGCGAAATGGCTTGGATTGGGTGGAAATTACAGTCCGCGGCGTGTCTGCGGGCGCGGTAACCATCGAGGGTATGGAGCCGGCAGCGCTGGAAAATGGCGTTTGTCGCATCAATATTGTTAATCCCCATCTTTGGTCTCCGGAGGATCCTTATTTATACCATTTTACCATCCGGGCCGGCGACGATCAGGTGCGGTCGTACTTTGCTCTGCGCACTGTGGACATTCGGGAAGTGGACGGATATCCAAGGATTTGCCTCAATGGAAAGCCTTACTTCTTCCACGGTCTTTTGGATCAGGGCTATTGGCAAGAGGGGATTTATACCCCGGAAAGTCCCGATGCTTTTGAAAAGGATATTTTATTTGCCAAGGGACTTGGCTTCAATATGCTGCGGAAACATATTAAGATTGAACCGCAGTTATTCTACTATGCCTGCGATCGGTTGGGCATGATTGTTTTTCAGGATATGGTCAATAATGGCAGTTATTCCTTCCTGCGGGATACGGCGCTGCCTACCGTGGGCGTGCAATATTTGCCGGATCGGTGGCTTCATAGAAATAAGGCGCGTCGCACTGCCTTTGTGCAGGCCATGGAAGCTACGGTGGAGGCGCTTCGGAATCACCCCTGCATTTGTTATTGGACTATTTTCAATGAGGGTTGGGGACAGTTTGAGGGAAGCCGCATGTATGGGCGTTTAAAGGCGCTGGATGACAGCCGCGTAATTGATACAGCATCCGGATGGTTTTCCGGTGTCACGTCGGATGTGGACAGTCGCCACGTGTATTTTCGCAAAGTGCGTTTGAAGGCAGGGCGAAAGCCCCTGGTGCTATCGGAGTTCGGTGGATATTCCTACAAAGTGGAAGGGCATGTGTTCAATCCTGAGAAAGCGTATGGCTATGGAAAATGCGCTACGCGGACAGATTTCGTGGCAGCTTTGCGCAAAGTTTATGTGGAAGAAGTGGCGCCCCTTGTGCCGAAAGGGCTGTGCGCGGCAGTCTATACCCAGCTTTCCGACGTAGAGGATGAAATCAACGGATTGATTACCTATGATCGTCAGGTGGAGAAGGTCAAGCCGGAGGAATTTTTTGAGATTAGCAGGGGATTGTGTGACCGAGAATCTCTTGCGTAATAATGATGCCTGTGGTATTATTACAGGGATGAAATGCAATTATTAACTTTGGAGGTTAACGCGTATGAAGATTGGTGTTTTAATCGTTGTTGAAGTAGATAACACGATTGAGAAATTGGAACAAAAATTTAAGAAATTAAACGAGATGGGCATTAAGTATTGCCAGCTCAGTTCTTGGGAGTCTTGTGTATGGACCGATGAGAATGCAGAGAAGATTAAGGACTTGTGCGCAAAGTACGACGTAACCATTTCTGCTTTCTGGTGTGGTTGGGAAGGCCCCGGCCGTATGGCTTGGAACTTCTTCGATGGTCCCTATGCACTTGGTTTGGTTCCCCCGGAGTACAGAAGACTGCGTGTACAGAACTTGTGCGACGGTGCTGACTTTGCAAAGAAGTTGGGTGTAACCGACGTTGCAACCCACATGGGCTTTATTCCGGAGAATCCTTCCGATCCGAATTTCCCCGGTCTTTGTATTGCAATCCGTCACGTTGCGGAGCATTTGAAGGCAAACGGCCAGTACTTATTGTTTGAATCCGGTCAGGAAACTCCCATTACAATGCTTCGTTGCTTTGAGCGTGTAGGCACCGATAACTTGGCTGTAAACTTGGATACCGCTAACTTGATCCTTTATGGCAAGGGCAATCCGGTAGACGCTTTGGACGTAATCGGTAAGTACGTTCGTAACTTGCATGCGAAAGACGGTAAGTTCCCCACCAATGGTATGAACTTGGGTGAAGAAACTCGTTTGGGCGAAGGCAAAGCTAACTTCCCGGCATTGATTCGCGGTTTGAAAGCTTTGGGCTACGATTCTCACATTACCATTGAGCGTGAGATTGATGGCGACGAACAGATTCGTGATATTATCGACGGTAAGAAGTTCTTGACAGAAATTATTACTGAGGTATATGGAGAAGGTTCTGTAGAATAAGCCTTTTGACGATAGTGATGTAGAAACTGCTCGGAACACGTTGTGATGCGTGGTTCGGGCAGTTTTTTAAGATACTTTCTTTCCTGTACGTTTTGTGGTAGAATACGGGAGGTTCGGAATTTGGAAGAGCCATAGAGATATTATTTAGGTAGCTTGGATGTTGGTAGGTTGCAGAAGGTGGTGTGGTAGCGTTATGCTTCAAAAAAGCAAGTCATATTTCGTTCAATATGCACATATTTTTGTGGCGTTACTTTTAATGATACAACCTCTTTTGGATGTTATATCTTTTTGGGTCCTTCGTTTGGAGATGCCGGGTGTCATTACGCTTTTTTTGCGTATTGCCGTTTTGGGCATTGCCAGCTTGTGGGGATTTACCATTGCAAATAGAAAATGGATTTATTTGACCCTTGTGGGTGTTGTTGGATTGATGTATGCGGGGCATGTGCTGTCTTGTATGCAGGTTGGTTTTGCCGATCCTGTTAGTGATCTTGCAAATTACATTCGCGTGATTCAAATGCCGATTTTTGTACTGGTGTTCTCTACGTGTTTGAAACAAAACAAGAAAACACTTGCTTGGATCTTGAAAGGCGCATTGGGTGCATTGGGTATTATTGCACTGGTGGAATTCTTGAGTGTTCTTACGGCAACGGATCCCCATGTGTACGGCGATAAAGGGATTCTGGGATGGTTTAGCAATACCAATTCGCAAAGTGCCATTCTAAGTATGGTGATTCCTTTTGCGCTTTTATGGACGCTGCGTATGCGGGCGGAGAAAAAGTTTATTAGACCTTTGTTTTTTGCCGGTGTTGCATTTTTAGGAAACCTGCTGCTGTTTCTTTTTGGTACGCGTCTTGCCTATTTGGCTATTTTTGGCATTGCAATAGGTTTCTTTGTTGTTGTGATGCTGGTTCAAAGAAAATTTTGGCGATATGGGGTTGCGATCCTGGGCATTTCCCTTGTGTTCGCGGCACTATATCCGGTTTCTGTGATGTATACGCACCAACAAGAATATCAAAAAGTACAAAGTGAACGTCAAGAAAGCGTGGATCAACAAATTAAGGATGAATTGGGCACCTCTTTGGAGGACGCTGAGGAAGTAGACCCGGAAAAGATCAAACAGGCGTTGTCTTCCATTTATATGACCTATGCCAAGGATTTTGTAGAGATTTTTGGATTGGAAGAAACCATGCGTATGTATAATTATACTGCCGATACATTCCGTTTCTCCGATATGCGTGGGAAGAAAATTATGTTCGCCAATAAACTTATGGAGAATTCTCCCACAAGCGCCCGACTTTTTGGCGTGGAGTATACCCGTTTTACCAGAAATGGGATTATATATGATGTAGAGAATGACTTACATGGTATTTATTTTCTTTATGGATTTGCAGGTTTAGGGTTATATATCCTTTTTGTTCTGTATTTCTTCGGTCTCATTGTCTGGGCGCTTTGGAAGAATGCTAAGAAGTATTTTACATTAGAAGCGGGTGCTTCTGGGATTGCATT
This sequence comes from Clostridia bacterium, assembly GCA_017560225.1. Lineage (GTDB taxonomy): Bacteria > Bacillota > Clostridia > UBA1212 > UBA1255 > RGIG9099. Next base: position 33,045 of record JAFYOJ010000049.1, on the reverse strand, counting down.
GATTTTGTGCCTGCTTCACGTGTTCTTTACGGCGGGTGTTTTGCGACGTCCCAATGCATCGGTTTATTTATCTTTAATTCTTGCGTTGATTTATTTCTTTGTACGAGACCGGAAAGATGCGGAAGAAATAAAAGCCTGCGATATAACAACGCACTTGGCGTGATACACGAATACAAATGTTTATAATGCTATAATAAAAAGGAGTTGCCTCAACCATCGGATGAAGCAACTCCTTTTGCTATTTGGGTGGTTTTATTTCTTCTTCAGTACAATTGCAATCACGATTACAGCGGCGATTACAAGGGCAGCGCCGCCGGCAATAATTCCCCAAACGTATCCGGGAAGCCCATTTCCGGAATCTTCATCCAAATCCACATCCGGGTTCGTATCTTGTGTTTCCTCCGGAAGTATGCTTGTGCCCGGAGCTTCTGTTTCTAAGTCCGGCGTCGGTGTGGGTGCCGGTGTGGCAGGAACGTGGGTAGCGCCTACCGGTTTGGCTTTAGCGGTTCCGGTGAAGGAGAACATAAAACGTCCACCCGGTGCTACGTCACCATACAGATAGTAGTCCATAATATCGCCACTGTCTGTAGTTGCGCCATCTGCTAAGGTGTTATCTGCCCACTTAAAGTTAAAGGATAATTTGTTTAAATCGGTTAATCCCAATGCGCTTCTGGGAACGGCGATTTGTAAGCGGTTGCCTTTGACTGTGAATTTAGCCGTGCCTACTTTGGTGAAGTTCCATCCGCCAGTAGATTTCTCAATTACCACCTCGGAACCTGTGGGAGAAACGCGATTGAGGATGTACTCAAAGCCTTCCCAGTTCTTGCTGACGCCGGAAGGATCGGTATCCAGCAAAAGACGCATCCAAGCTTTATCCGAAGAAGAAGTCAAGTTGGCGGCAGTTTCTACCATAAAGTAAATGTATTCTGCATCGTAAGCTACTTTAGAGGTAACGATATCGTTGCGGGCAGCACTGCTGGTGTATTTAGAACCGGAATAGCCGTATGTACTCCGTTTTTTCGTACTTCCGGTATAGTGGTTAAAGGACAGGTATACATCGGACCATTGATCGGTGGTGCTGTTAATATCAATGGTCTTAGCTACATTAGTAGAATCTGTGCCGGTTTCCGGTTTGCTGACGCCTTTAAACTTACGAATGTTGCTTACTAATTGATAATAGAAATTATCTTTCAAAATGCCTTTAGACGGCTCGATATCACGGCTGAATTCATCCGTAAAATTATCGGAGAAGCCATTGGAAGTGCCGGCATACGTTTCTAAACGCTGACATACGTACTCATTCCATCCTGTTATAAAGATGAAATCCGGATTTACCTGCAGGGCATAATCCCATTGTTGCTGGAAATTAAGACCGTAAGTATATGCGTCCTTGGTGTTCTTGTTTACGGTAACCTTTTTATTCTGATACGTATAACTATAAGAATAATTGCCTTGTGCATAACCGCGGCCGAATACGCCGCCCTTTGCGTCGTTCATGGCAATAGGGCTCTGCACACTGCTGCCGTTCATTCTTGCATTCTGAGCAGTGCTGACGCACATTTGTTCTACGGAACCATCGCTGCGAACGCCATACTTCGTTTGAGGATAAACGGAACACCAACCCCAAGCTTTGTCCGCATACGTGGTATCTGCAACGCTGTATTTAGGTTCGTTTCTTCGAAATGTGAAGAACTCTTTGATGGCTTTCTCGGTCGGATCCGAAGACTTCAATTGGGCGTAGCGGGCCATCAACATGGGCTTTCCTTCCCAATAGAACCACATATCCTTATATTTCCCTTTGGAATAAATAGCTGTATAGAGTTCTTTCAGCTGTGTGGTGGAATCGTCGTTGTTGTGCAAGCTGAGTACAAACGAAATCTTGGGTACATCGACGCCTTCTTCTTTTGCTTCTTCGAATGCTTTGAATACCTGGAGTGCCTGGGCAAGATAGTTGTTGGTACCATTGGAACAGTCGAAGAAAATAACATCCACACCGGCGTCGGCCAGTAATTCTGCCTGCTTTCTCAATACGTATTTATCAGAGGTCTTATAGTATCCGTAAATGGGCTCGTTCCAGAAATACGGCTTCTGCTTGGATTCTTCGCCGCCCCAAGCTGCATGGTTGAAATCGTTCTTGGCTTCCGGATTCTTGCTGATAATCTCCGTAATGTTTCTTGCGGGATAATTTGTCCCCCAATAATCATGCCAAGTCCAATAGAACACGCCTACGGTCTTGTTCTTCTTGGTGCCACCGACTTCGCTGTAAGCGCTAATGGTACGTCCCAAACCGTCTACGGCGACCCATGTGTCCGGCTTTACCGTGCCGACTTTAACAGTGGCAGCACTGGACGCTGTGGGCGTAAGCAATGTGCTGCTTACACAGATAGCACATAAAAATAATAATGCGAACAGTCTTTTGTAGTTCATAAAAAACCTCCTGCAATTCTTCTCGGATAAATGATAGTATACTATTTTTCTCTCTTTTTGTCTATTACCGAAACTTGTACCCCAGTAATGTTTTCAACTTCTTTTTGTATTCATTGGGGGAAAGGCCGGCATACTGCTTGAACACTTTGCTAAAATACTCCAGTCCGGAGAATCCCAACGTTTCCGCAATTTGTGTGAGGGACAGTTGATTCTCCCGGATTAGATCTTTCGCCCGCTCTGTTTTGGCGCGGTTGATAAACTCTACTACGGAATAACCGGTGGCTTTCTTAATGTTGGTACAAATATACGTTTTACTATAATGAAACTCTCTGCAAAGATCTTCGATGGTAATTTTCTTGCATAAGTTTGCCAGTAGATATTCTTGAATGGAAGCCACCAAGTTTTCTTGCCCCACCTCTTGTCCGGAAAGCAGAGAGAGTGTGGGATTCTTGGTATTCTTCAAATGCTCTTCCCGCATCAAAAGAATCAATAATTCTTCCATATATAATTTAATTAACTGCCGCGCACCCAGTAAGGTGGAACGTTTGGTTTGGATGACGGGGATGTCCTTGTCAATGATGGGCAGGTAAAATGCGTTCCGGCATTCTCTTGTGATTTTGGAAAGTATGCTGCGCAGTTCCCCGGATACGTGAATCATTTCATCCGGGAGGGCGTTGAGAATCTCCGATTTGCAGGCGAATGAAATAATCAATACGTTGAAATTCTGTTCCGGCATGCCGTACAGCGCGTGAAACGTATTGGGCTTATGGAAATAAATGTTACCGGTCTTCATATGGAAGGTTCTGCCGCTGTTGAACAGTTTACATTCTCCTTTATCCACGTACACGAATTCCCAGAAATTGTGGGATTCCCCCTCGAATTGGTAATCGCCGCTGAATTCATAGTAGAAAACGGTAAAAATTCTTGAAATGTCCACAATGGACTTTAACTGAAAGCTTGGCCTTCGTGTTGGCAAATGATTCATTTTCCCCACCCTTTCGTCATTGTCCAAACCCTACCATAAATTTGTGAAATAGTCAAATGCCATCTATTCTTGTGAACGATTGTGCAAGAACAGCGAACAATATTCCCTTGTAACCGGTCGCCTGCAAATGATACTCTATAACCAGAGTAAAACATTCGGAGGGATCAATATGCTGAAAGTTGCTATGATCGGATTTGGTGGAATCGCACAAGCCCATCGTTATGCGTATTGGGATTGCAATCGGAGAGGTCTTCCTATTCACTTGGTTGGCGCTTGCGATACAGATTTAGAGAAATTCAGAACCATTACGAAAATCAATTTGCCCAGCAAGGGGGAGATTACCAACGAGCTGCCCTTCGGTCAGTATACCGATTGGCGTGAAATGGTGGAGAAAGAGCAACCGGATTTGGTGGATATTTGTTTACCCACGAAGTTCCATGCGCCCATTGCCGTTGCCGTTATGGAAGCCGGATACTCCGTATTTTGCGAGAAGCCCATGGCGGAGAGCTATGACCAATGCAAATTGATGGTGGATACCGCCAAGAAAACGGGCAAGTTCCTGATGATCGGACAATGCCTTCGTTTCTGGCCCGCCTACGAATATTTGCAAACGGCGGTAAAAGAGAATTTGTACGGAACAGTGCTGAATGCGAAATTTACCCGCTACAGCCCGGTTCCTAAATGGAGCAAAGACCAATGGCAGACCCGTGCAGGCAAAGCCGGCAGCTGTTTGGCAGAGCTCAATATTCACGATATTGATTTGGTTCGTTGCCTTTTCGGCAATCCGGAGAAGGTTTCTTGTAAGACACAGGATATTATTTATCCCTATGACCGTGCCCATAGCCGATTCTTCTATCCGTATTTGACGGTGGATATTGAGAGCGCTTGGTTGGGGGAGGAAACCATCTTTAATGCCAACTATCAAGTGGAATTTGAACACGGCGTATTGACATATACCAATGACCAAGTTATATTTACCAAGAACGACGGTACTGCCACCGGTATAGAACTTCCCGACCGTGATGGTATTATGGGTGAGATTGAGTATTTGGCAAAGATTTTTGAGGCGCATTTGGATAACGACCGAAATCCGCCTACAGAATCCGCCAAGACCATTTACACTTTGGAGAAGTTGTTTGAAAGTGCAGAAGCCGACGGTCAAGTTTTGGATTTTGGTGATTGTGAATGAGCGGAAAGATTTGTTTCTATACCCCGCCTTATCCGGGGATGACGTCTTATAAAGAAATTATTGATTTAGCCGTAGCCAAAGGCTTAGATGCGGTAGAGGGTTTCTGTAATTTTGAATTTGCAGAGCCGGATGTGGCAGCGGCGAAAGAAATTCGCCAATATGCCGATGAAAGAGGAATCAAAATCCCCTGTTTCTCGTTGTTTTGTGACGTGGCAGGGGAGACCGCTAAGGAGAACGTAGATCGCTTGTGTCGGTATGCGGAAGTTGCAGCTATTTTAGGCTCGCCTTTTCTACACCACACCATCGCTTGTGACTTTGGTAACCCCCAAGGCGTGCTTGCCCGGAAGGAAGCTTTGTTTGCCCAAGGCATTGAAAGTGTCCGCGCGGTGTATGACTGCGCCCAAAGCTTCGGTGTTCGCGCCATTTATGAAGATCAGGGCTTTGTGTTTAATGGGGTGGCCGGATTCCGGCGGTTTATTGACACCGTGGACCGAAACGTAGGTGCGGTGGCAGATTTTGGCAATATTGCCCAGGTGGAAGAAAGCGTGGTGGATTTCATCCGCGCATTCCCGGAACAGATTGTTCATGCCCACATTAAAGATTTGAAACCGGTTGCTAAAGAAGACATCGGCCCCGGTTGTTTGGAAACAATTTACGGAAACTGGGTGCAGGAAGCAGAAATCGGCACCGGTACGTTGCGCATTGAAGAAGGCATTGACCTTCTGCGAAAATCCGGTTACGACGGCTATTATGCCATTGAATACCAAGGTGCTTGCGTGGGAGATCCTTCCATTGACCGCACCATTGAGAAGATTCAAAACTGGCTTGCGTAAACAAAAAAGTATAAAGATTTATTGAGTGGCTTCTCCGCTTGCGGGGAGGCCATTTTCACTGAGTGTCTGCAGATTGGTCACGATTTGTTCCATGGCGGTGTAAAAAATTTCCCGATTTTCCGGCGTCAGCCCTTTTCCGCCCAATTCGACAGCCACCCGCGCCCGCTCATTGATCTGGTGCGCCGCTTGCATGCCGGCGGGGGACAGTTTCAATAAAGCCCGATATTGACTGCCTTCTTTCACCACCAACCCTTTTTGTTCCATAGCCGCGATGGCACGGGAAACGTCGGCCTTGTCCCGCCCGGAAATTTCGCAAAGACGGGCGGCGGTAATGCCTTCGGGGCTTCTGTACAGGGTGGTAAAATAGACGGCATAGGGTCCCTTTAATCCGTATTTTTCCATCTCATCGGAAGCAATCTTATGCCAATATCTGGATAATTCGTAAATTGCAAAAGAAAAACGTTCAAAGCGGTCTACCATGGAAAACACCTCTTACTCCGCAAAAAGGGGTGTGGAGAAATAGCGCTCTGCCGTATCGGGAAGGACGGTTACCACGGTGTGTCCGGGACCTAATTTCTTGGCCAGCTTCAGTGCGGCAGCTACGTTGGTGCCGGAACTGATGCCGCAAAGAATCCCTTCTTTCGCAGCCAAATCTTTGGAAGTTTGGATCGCTTCTTCATCTTTAATAATACAAACGTCTTGGAAGATTTCTTGATTTAAAATCGGCGGAATCAGTCCGTCGCCGATCCCCATTTGAATATGGGTGCCGATGGAGCCGCCGGAAAGAATGGCCGCATTCTCCGGCTCTACCGCCCAAATGGTCATATCCGGGTTGGCTGCTTTCAGCGTTTCGCCAATACCGGTAATGGTACCGCCGGTACCAATGCCGGAACAGAAACCGTGAATGGGACCGTTTACCTGGGTCAGAATTTCCATGCCGGTTACGTTTCGCTGTACTTCCGGGTTGGCGGGATTCTCAAATTGCTGGGGTACAAAAACACGGGGGTCTTCCTGCTGCATCTTCTGAGCTAAACCAATACATTCTTCGATGCACAAACCAATATTGCCGTTGTCGTGGACTAAAATCACTTCGGCTCCATATTGCTTCACCAATTTCCGTCTTTCTTCGCTGACGGAATCGGGCATAATAATCTTTACTTGGTATCCTTTGACTGCGCCAACCAACGCAAGACCAATGCCTTGGTTGCCGGACGTGGGTTCTACAATAATGGAATCTGAGTTCAGCAAACCTTGCTGCTCTGCGTGCAGAATCATATTGTATGCGGTTCTGGTTTTGATAGAGCCGCCTACGTTGAGGCCTTCAAATTTCACCAGAATATCTGCGCTGTCTTCGCCGACCATCCGGTTCAGTTTAATGATAGGTGTATTGCCCAGGGCGTCCAAAATTGTATTGCAAATCATAGATAGAATCTCTTTCTTAATGGGTTTTTGTCATTATAACAAAAGGACCAAACGTTGTAAAGAGAGCCTGTCTCTTATACACGTTTCTCAAAAATCAGCTTTCTGGAAATGAAATTATAAACCATTACAATGGCGGTAGCGCCTACTTTGGCAATCATATAGTTGATGTGTATAAAGTCAACACTGATCCAAAGAATCAGCTCGTTTAAACCAAGTCCTACAATGCTGAGAATGATAAAAATTGCCATTTCCAGCAGTTTGTTTTGCTTCTTTGTGTCAAAAACCCACAAAATGCTGAGAATATAGTTGTAAATAACGGAGATCGTAAATGCGATAATATTGGAAATTAAATAGTTAATACCGAAAAGATGGGTACAAAGCCAGTAAACGCCAAATTCAATTAAGAAAGCAGTGCCGCCTACCACGCAGAATCGGATAATTTGTTTCAGGTTTTTATTCATGTATCTTCATGCCCCAATCTTTGAATTGCTTACGAGGGTTATTATTCCACAGAATATAGGGAAAGTCAATTTTGAATTTATGAATTCCCAACCAGCGAGAGATGGACAAATCAATATGCTTGCAAAATTTTGTGGTAACTATAATGTGAAGTGGGCAGAGGTCGCAAATCCTTGTTTTTTATTGTTTCACGACCTGTTCGGGGTCGTAATAAGTGTGATTGTGCTTGTTCACGACCCGAAAAAGTGGCCAAGAGTCAGAAATTTGCGGGAATTTTCTTGTTTGTGGGGTCGTAAATGAGTATTTACTCCGTTTTGCGACCCGATAAAGGTTGTAAAATGCCATCCGAACCATTTTCACGACCCGTTTGGCGGAGAAGCGGGGATACTCTGCGCTTACTGGCATTTCCCACCGCGGATCGGCGGTACCGGGAAATGCTGCGTTGCTCGAGACTTCGGCGTCCGGTCGCCCTCTGCGCCCGGCACCTACGACGAACCCCTGCGGGCTTCTCATCCCCGCCTTGATTTTCAGGCAACAAAAAAATCCATCCGAGTGGATGGATTTCTTTGTTGGCGGAGAAGCGGGGATTCGAACCCCGGCGCCGGTCACCCGACCTAACGATTTAGCAAACCGTCCCCTTCAACCTACTTGGGTACTTCTCCAAAGCGAGACTTATTATAACAACAAAAACGGTGCGCGTCAACCATTTTACATAAATATTTTTTAAAAGCAAAATAAGACAGACACGAACAACCCGGAAGCCGTCATATACTGTTTATCAAAGCAAAGAAGCAGAATGAGGGCGTTATGGAGCAAGAACAAAATAAACCATTTTCCACATACATTGGTGGGCAAACCGGATTCCCAACACCGCTGACGCAAGACGAAGAAACCTACCATTTGGACCGCTTTCGAAACGGCCTCACGGAATCTGACCGAAACGAAAGCCGTCGCATTCTCTTAGAACATAACTTGCGCTTGGTGGCCCACATCGCAAAAAAATACTCCACTGTAGGAGCCACCCAAGACGAACTAATCTCGATTGGCACCATTGGCTTGATCAAAGCCCTATCCTCCTTTAATGAGAGCAAAGGCGCGCGGCTGGGTACCTATGCCGTATCCTGCATTCAAAATGAAATCTTGATGTATATAAGAGCAAATAAAAAATACAACGGCGAGGTCTCCATGAATGAGCCCATCGGGATTGATCGGGATGGCAACGAAATCGTCTTAATGGATTTGCTGCGGTGTGATGACTCGGAATTAGTGGAAGAAGTTGACCGAAGTGTGCAGAAGAAAGCTGTTCGCAAAGCTGTTCAAAACTTAGAAGAAGATCGAGAACGTTTAATTATTCAACTTCGCTACGGTCTTTTGAATGGTGCGGAGAAGACCCAGCGAGAAGTAGGACGAATGCTGGGTATATCCCGCTCCTACGTATCCCGAATTGAGAAAGCCGCGTTGGAGAAAATTAAAGAGGCGGTACAGGGTTGCGTGGGGGATTTTGGGTAAAATGGTAAAATAATAAATTGCCCCAACACGGTCTTTGTGCTATACTAAGGAAGATGATCTTAACGAGGAAGCGCATACTATGTTTAAAAGGGCACTGATATATATATTAGTTCTTGCCGCCATTGTTATGGTGTGTTTAGGCCTGTTTGTGCAAGCCCGGGGCGCTTGTGCAGAACTATACGACACAACTGCGTCGGACGGTGTGGAAATGCTGCAATTTGCAGGATTGCCTCAAGGCAGAACCCTTCTTGTTGGTCAGTATACAGACGGCGTTTATGCAGGGGATCTTTTTGCCCGGGCGTATGCGCCCGGTTCCGGCAGTCCGTTGGAAGCGCGTTGCGAGATGGACGGTGCTGCCATTACGCTGCAACAGATTGTGCCAATGGGTAAAGAAACTCATTTGGTGTGTTTAATCACGCCCAGAGCACAGGAAGCCGTTTCCTATGGCGCGGTGTACGTGCTGGATGAGCATTTTGATGTTCGGGAGGTTGTTTCCTACAAGGAAGATGAAGAAACCCCCGCGTACGGTTTTGACCGTTTTGTCTGTGCAAGCGCGGATGGACAAGCTTATGCAGGTATTCAAAATCAACGGGTGACTGTATTTAATCAACAGGGCGAAACGATACTCCGAATCAATTCGGAACAAACTCGGGATGTTTATGATGTTCGCTACAGCCGCGCAGGCGTGCTGATTGCGGGATGCACCTCTGAAAGCGGACTCAAAGAAACCGTACACCGTGGTTTTTGTGCGTTGTATGACTTGGAAGGAAATCGTATCTGGCGCAAAGCGGTTGCCGGCGAAGAAGGTGTGCGGGCCGCAGTGGTGCGCATTTTAGACAATGGACAAGCGGGATGGATTTTATACGGGCGTTACGATATTGAGAAATTTTCCCAAATCAACCCCAAAGGAATTCCTTTTCGATTCAAAGCCGAAACAGGGAACCATGTATTTTTGATGGATATCGATCAAGCCGGGACGATCGGGAAGCAGGTGTTTTACGGGGACGCATCTCCTTATTTGGTTAATCAAAGTCTTTCTGCCGAGAATGGACTTTTGCTTCAGTCCTATACCGCAACGGGTGCCGGTGCAGACCGATATAATCTTCGAATTACCCGATTAGACCATAATTTAGAAGAAATTGGGAAGGGTGAGATTCCCGTTTGGGGCGATCAAGTATGTTACAGCGCTTCTTGGGCAGAAAAGGCACAGGACGGCATTTGGATTTACCACGCAGGGAAAGTTCGATTCTATGATAACGAGCAGGCTGTTTCAAATCATTTTACTGCGATGAGAAAGTGGCGTCCCGTTTGTGAAGCGGCGTTGTCGATGGCTGCCGGGGCACCGTGGTTTTTGTGTTTGTATTTTACGATGACGCTGAGCACGTTAGGCACTGCCAGAAGTCCCCACAGTTCTCGCTATGGGGTGTTTTGCAGAAAGAAGAGGCGCGTATGAAAGATAAATGGTTTAGCACATTAAAGACAATCGGAATTGTTCTGTGCGTAGCATTGGGCCTGGCACTGATTCTACATATTCCGGCGGTGGATAACTTGCTGACGGAATGGATTGGATCTCCTTTGGCGGCCACGAAAGAGGACGTTCGCATTGTCATCCCGGGATGGGCGGAATTGCTTCCGGCAGAAGAAGCACCGTACGTATACGAGCAGGACGGAAAATTGATGTTGCTTTATGGCGGTTTGCAGGGTGGCCCCCAAGATATTACGCCGGAGGGTGTTAATATTGCTTTTTACGCCACAAAACATGATATTACCGCAGAACTTCGCACTCGAAAGCAGTGTACCCTGCGGGAAGACGGGAAACAAATGCTGTTTCTTTTGCACGATCGCGATGTTCCTACCTTGTTCCTAACGGATTTAACCCAAATGACCACGGTGAAAGTAGCCACCAATGTGGACAGTTTTCTGTTTGTAGGAGAAACTGTGGTTTACGCTTGCGGATATGCCCGTGCAAATCAATTATATATGTATGATGGAACTACCACCACGGTGCTGGCGGAAAATGTGCAAAGCATGGCATTATCCCAGGGAACTACCCTTGCGTCTTTAGATAAAGACGGGAAGCTGTTCCTGCATCAAGTTCCCGCGGGTGCGTCTGAGCAAATTGCAGAGGGCGTGCTGGAAATTTACCGGGAATCTGCCCAAGCATCCAATGTTACGGTGCCTACGGTTTTCTGCAGAAAAGAAGACGGAGATTACACCATTACGGCAGAAGGAGAAACACGCCTTGTGTCGGACGTTCGCTTTGTGGTCGGTTCCAAAGGGGACCGTGTGTACACATTTTGCGAAAGCAAAGGGATTTTGTTCCTGGAAAATGGCGATCAGCCGGTGTCTTTGTTTACCAATCTTGGATCTGTTTATCGGATTTTGGATTGGAATGAACGCTTAGAGGAATTATTGGTTTCTACCGGGAAGGGAATTTATCTTCTTCGTTTGGGTGTGGAAGATGTGGCGCAGGCTACCGCTGTACAGGTGTTGTCCTATACCGGAGATTTCAAAATTTATAAAAATAATCCCACTATGATTGAAGGATTTCTCCGTGTGGATCGGGAGGGCGCGGACCGTTTCTACGTACAGGCCGTTTCCGGGAAGAGTTTTATTTTGAATCGACGGAATCCGGAAAGCTGGATGAATTTTGGCAGCAGTTATTTATACGGTTTATGGTATGTGGACCTGCAAGGCAGTAAACTGATTGCTTGCGACGTGCCGGCGTCCAGATCCCTTCAACCGCTTATCATTCGGGCGGAGATGGTTGTGTATTTATCAGCCTATGACGATGCACAGATTCGCAGCATAACCACTTTAACACAGGGATGTATGGTGGCGAAAGATCTTTTGGGGACTTACCGGGCATCTAAAGGGCAGACTGAAATTATAGCTGAAATGGTGGGGGGCGAAGTTTATTTCACTGTGACGCCATGGGGCGAGGCTGCGGTGCATAGCCGATTAAGTGCCGATGGTACGCACACGGAAAGCATAGAAAAGCGAATTGTCAGTTCTTTTGGATTTGCGTATGAATTAGACTAAATAACAAAAAGGACCACTCCATGCGAGTGGTCCTTTCTGATCAAACGTTATTGTTTACCGGTATAATAATTCTTTCCGGTATAACTTTCAAATACTTTCCGTACAATGTTACCGCCAATGGTACCGGCTTCTCTGGAAGTTAAGTCACCGTTGTAACCCTGCTTCAAGTTTACGCCTGTTTCCTTTGCGATTTCGTACTTCATATTGTCAAAAGCTGTTTTATTCTTGCTGTTTGCCATTTTGAATTACCTCCAATGTGGTTTGCCGAACTTTCTTTCGGCAAGACTATTGTGTGTTTTGCGGTTTCAAAGCATACAAGGAAAATAATCCCTTATTTCTTACGCCTCATGATAGCCTTCGGGCAAGGGTCTAAACAACAAACTAATGGAGTAAAGACCTGCAAGACCTACTAAAGAATATACAATCCGGCTCAGCAACGCGGACTGTCCGCCGAACAAGGTCGCCACCAAGTCCATCTGGAAGAAACCGATACAAAGCCAGTTAATCGCACCAATTAAAATAATGATCAATGCAACACGATCTAAAAAAGTTCTCATTTTCGAAAAATCTCCTTTCCGGTACAAAAGAAACGTACCGTATTTTATTTTTCCAAAGGCGCGAAAAACTATCCCTATGCATAAAATAGTAAATGAAAGCAATCTTCGAGGCAGTTTATGGAAAATTTTTATATCATTCCCGGTACCTACACCCAAGTATTGCAAGAAAATTTCAAAGACAAAATTTCGATTTTAGAAAAGGGGGATTCTTGGAAAATATCTGCAGAGCCGGAATTGTTGGCAGAAATTTTATGTGCATTTATAGAGGAACATTATTTATATAAAGAAGTGCAACGGCATTTCCCCCGGGCAAGTCAGCAACATTTTACAGAAGCATTCCGGCGTATTGCTCAAAAAAATCGAAGGAAAGTTGCTCAACTTCTGCGAGAATTTTTACGGGAGCATCCCACGATCCATATAGAGGGTTTTCTGCGTTTTCGATTGCGGACGGTATTGTCGGAAATGTGTTATGGTATGCAGTTGTCTTTGCGGGAAATTCAACAAGAAGAACAGTATCGGGATTTCCTAATGCTGCTGCAGACCTATGTGAAAGATTGCGATCCTTTGGTGGATACAGTGCTTTTGCTGGCCGACGGGACGGGGCAACACCATATTTTTACAGAAACCGGTATTGAAATTACGTATGATTATGCAGATTTAGAGGACGTAGATGTGCTGGAGAATGAAGATGATGTGATTTTGTCATCTCTTTTGACCATTGCGCCCAGAACGGTCTATTTATATGGTCAAGACAGAAGCGCCAACCCTTGTTTGGTGGACACCATCCGTAAAATATTTTCCGTGCGGGAGATTGGTTAGAATACGTCCGTGGGATCTCGGGTGACGTCCAAGGGCAAATCCGGCAATTTCAAGGCGGCCCATAATTCGGGATCCGGGGTGCCTTCAATGGTGTATACATAGGAATATGCCGCTACGTAATCATAAATCCATTTAGCATCTTCTACGTTCATACGAATGCAGCCGGTGGAGGCACGACGGCCCAATTTGTTCCACTCGGCAGTTTTCAATGTGTTTTTATCCAGCTTCGAATAGGGTACAGAATGCATTAAATAGCCGGAGGGAGCAATATATTCTTCCCCGGTTTCGGCATCTGTTTCCACTTTCCATAAGCGAGTCATATACTGGCCGGTGGATTTACCGTCAAACCATTCAAATTCATAGCGAGATAATCCCCAACCATTGCGCACAGCCTCTTTCTCCATGCCGTTATCCAGCACCACCCATTTTCGCTTGGGCGTTTCATTAACACCCCAACCACCGGTGGAACAAAGAATGGCTTTCGCTAAATCGCCTTTGGATCCGTCTTCCTGCAATTCGTAGATATAAACGATCTGAGCTGCGATAGAAATTTCAATATGATATCGGGTGGGCTCTGTCGGTGTTTTAAACTGGGGAATTCCCGGTTTTCTGGTTGGCTCCGGTGTGACGGTAGGCGCAAGCGTGGCCTCGACAGTAGGTTCACCAGTGGGCTCCGGCGTTTGGGTGGGTGTCGGCGAAGCGCTGGCCTGTAAAAGGATCGGTGTTTGCGTTGTAGATGCAGGGATGGTTCTCGGGATTATTTTGCCGTAAATCAGACAAAATGCCAACACCGATAAAGGCAAAATCAATAGGACTGCCAAACGTTTGATGAAAATATTTTTGATTCCTGCGCAAGACTTCAATGTTAAAACGACCTTATACAATAAAATTACAATGGCATTATGGCATATTGTACAAGTTTGTCAAGTGATTTTACCCAAAAAATGCCCATATATATGGATTTGGAGGTGTTTTGGCATGGGTTTAGCTGAATTTATCCGGACAAAACGAATTAAAATGGGCAAAGATCTGTCAATGCCGGAATGGGCACATCCGGAAATGATGACATTGAACGAGGAGATTGATCGGGTGCGGGGACTTTTGCAAACGGCTCGAAATAATTTCAACTTTGTTACCGATCCGGAGTTGGTGGAATATTACATTTATTTACAAAAAGCCTATGAGGTTCGGTACGATATGTTGGTGCGCAAGTTGAAAGAACGGCATCAATCTTTACAGTCCAATTGAAAAATTCTGCGTAAAAGCGTATAATAGCCGGCGGATGTGATGTGATGCTTCGTTTTAAGCCGTTGACACTTGCCGATTATGATGCGGTGTGCAAGTATTTGGCCTATGAGAAAGAAAATATTTGCGACACGCTTCCCGGCACAATTTTTATGTGGCGGCATCATTTTGGAACGGCTTTTTGTATTGATGAGGACATGTTGTTCTTCCGAATCACGTATCCGGACGGACCGGTCGCCTATTCGGTGCCTTGCGGTCCCGGGAATCTGGGGATTGCACTGCAAAAACTGATCCGGCATACGGAAGGGGAGAACCTGGTTTTCAGTCCCATAACCTCTGGGCAAATTGAATTGCTGAAAGATCATTTTACCGTCGCTCAATGCCAAAACATACGAGATTGGGCGGACTATGTGTACGATGTGACTGCCATGCAGACTTTTCCGGGAAAGAAGCTCCACGGTCAGCGGAATTTTTTAAATCGTTTCAATAAATTATATCCCCGGGCGCGGGTGGAAGCTATTTCGGCAGATAATTTGGAGTTGTGCCGGCAATTTCTGGACGTATACGAAGCGCAAGTGCGCTCGGAGGGCGCCTTGGCGGAACTGGGATACGTGCGTGAGGTACTGGACTACTACGATTTGTACGGTATGTTGGGCACGTGCGTGCTGGTGGATGGGGCAGTGATTGCATTTGCTATCGGCGGTAAAAGGGGCGATATGCTCTATGAACACATCGAGAAGGCTTCTCGAGACTACCCCGGTGCCTATCAAAAAATCGCTTCGGAATTTGCAAAAATGTATGGTACTTCTGAGATTCGCTTCGTTAATCGGGAAGACGATATGGGAAATGAATCTTTGCGCACCTCGAAGCTGGCGTATCATCCGGTGGAATTGCTGGAGAAATATGTGGTTTATGTGTAAAATCTTTATGCGGGGTTAAATCCAGTGTAGACAAAAAAACGACCGCCCTTGTGGAGCGGTCGCTTTTAATTCTTCTTAGAATCAATATCCGGGCTTACCTAACAAACGGAACATATTCTTCTTATACGCTTCAACACCGGGCTGGTTGAAAGGATTTACGCCCAAAACGTAGCCGCTGACGCCACAAGCCTTCTCAAAGAAGTATACCAATGCGCCGAAGTTGTATTCATCCAATGCAGGAATCTTAATAAACAAGTTGGGAACACCGCCGTCGGTGTGTGCCAAGTAAGTCCCCTCTGCAGCCTGCTTGTTTACGTAGTCGATGTCCATACCTGCTAAATAATTAAGACCATCCAAGTTTGCCTCGTCCGCCTCAATAATGACAGAACGACGGGGGGCGTCTACCAACAAAACAGTTTCAAACAAATTGCGGATACCGTCTTGAATGTACTGGCCCATGGAGTGAAGGTCGGTACTGAAATCAACGCCTGCAGGGAAAATGCCTTTTCCATCTTTGCCTTCGCTTTCGCCGTAGAGTTGCTTCCACCACTCGGTCATATAGTGGAGAGAAGGCTCATAGTTTACCATAATTTCAATGGTCTTACCCTTGCGGTACAAAGCGTTGCGGGCAGCTACGTACTTGTAGCAATCATTCTTGGTAACATCAGGCTCTAAGTAACGGTCGTATGCATCCTTGGCGCCTTCCATAATCTTGTCCAAATCCATGCCTGCAACACCGATAGGAAGTAAACCTACAGGGGTCAATACGGAGTAACGGCCACCAACGTCATCGGGAATCACGAAAGTTTCGTAACCTTCCTGGGTTGCCAGTGTGCGAAGGGCACCGCGAGCCTTGTCGGTCGTTGCGTAAATTCTCTTAGCTGCTTCTTCTTTGCCGTACTTCTTCTCCATATATTCCTTCAAAATACGGAATGCAATAGCGGGCTCCGTGGTTGTACCGGATTTAGAGATAACGTTTACGGAAATATCGCAACCTTCGATCAAATCCATCAAATCTGCCATGTAATTGGAACTGATGCTGTTGCCGGCGAAAATAACCGCTGTGTCGGATTTGCGAATAGCACCTTTCTTGCCTGCAATACATTCAATATTGTAGAAAGAAGGGCTGAGCATTTCGATGGCAGCGCGCGCACCCAAATAGGAACCGCCAATACCAACAACTACCAAAATCTGAGAATCTTTGCGAATCTTCTCCACACACTTCTTAAGACGTGCATACTCTTCCTTATCATAGTTTACAGGAAGATCTACCCAGCCGGTATAGTCGCTGCCGGCGCCGGTCTTGTTATGGAGCGTATTATGGGCATCTGCAATCTGGCCCTTCAAGTTCAAAATCTCTTCTTCGGAGAGGAACTTGTCTGCTCTTGTGTAATCAAAACTGATAAAACTCATAGAACTAACCACCTTATAATAAAATAACGGTGTTATTGTAGCACAGTTGAATATGGGTTGCAATGCGTGAAACGAGCAATATAGCGTTCAGTTTAGCATGTAAAAAAATTTTTAAAAAAGTAGTTGACAAATGTACAGATATAAGATAAAATTGTCAAGCGTTCTTGCCAGATGCTTCATCTTGGTACGTTTGGTGAGATTCTGTGGCGGTATAGCTCAGCTGGCCAGAGCGTCCGGTTCATACCCGGCAGGTCGTAGGTTCAAATCCCACTACCGCTACCATAAGGCCCCTTGGTCAAGAGGTTAAGACATCGCCCTTTCACGGCGGCGACACGAGTTCGATTCTCGTAGGGGTCACCAAATGAAGAAGAATCCGATGAAAGTCGGATTCTTTTTTTATGCGTAAAAGGCTCTTTGGGCGTAAATACTATTTTGAGCGGTGGTACGCCCAAAGCTTGGGCGGTGGATTCCTGTCTTGTTTGTATAAAGCCCAAAAATAGCAGATTTAAGGTTTAAAAAGATGGTTTGATTCAAAATTTCTCAAATATTTGGGCGCTGATTAAGTATTTTACCATTCTACGCCCAACCATCGCTTATCCGTGCCCGCAACATTGAAATTCCCGCCCGTGTCTGCTATAATCCTACCTATATGGAACGATTTAAAGAAGAACTTTCCAAAGTCCCGGAGAAACCCGGCGTATATCTTATGCGAGACGAGGAAGACGGTGTCCTTTACGTAGGCAAAGCCGTAGTCCTTAAGAATCGTTTGCGCTCTTATTTCCAAAATATTCCTCATAGCCAAAGAATCACGGTGATGATTTCCAAGATTCACCATTTCGAATACATCGTTTGCGACAGCGAATATGAGGCCCTCCTATTAGAAAACAACCTCATTAAGAAATATAAACCCAAATATAACGTACTCTTAAAAGACGACAAAGGCTTTCCGTATATCAAAGTCACCGTCCAGGAACGGTTTCCCAGAGTGATGCTGGCAAGAAAGATTGAGAAAGACGGGGCAAAATACTTCGGCCCCTATTTCAGCGGATGGACCGTGCAGCAGACATTGGAAGCAATAAAGAATATTTTACCTTTGCGCCCTTGCAAGAAGCGAATCACCGAGAAAACCAATGACCGCCCTTGCCTCAACTACCACATCGGCCTGTGTCGCGGCGCTTGTTGCGGCAAGATTCCCGAGAAGGAATACAAGATCTTGGTAGATCAAGTGCTGGACTTCCTCTCCGGCAAACAAGAGGCAGTAGCCGGGGAATTACGCCGGATGATGGAAGATGCAGCATCCCGCTTGGAATTTGAATTGGCGGCAGCTTATCGGGAGCGACTGAAAGCTTTGGAGCGCCTCCAGGAGAAACAGAAAATATCCTTGCTTTCCGAAGATGACTTCGACGCGGTGGCTGTCGCTCGGAATCAAGTGGATGCCTGCGTGCAAATTTTCTTCGTCCGGGGCGGAAAAGTCCTGGGCAGAGAGTATTTTATCTTTGAAGGTGCCGGGGAAGAAGCGCCTGAGGAGATTTTGACCGCATTTATCCAACAATTTTACAACGAACATCAGTACGTGCCGCCCAAAGTGTACGTAAGCGAAAGCATGGAAGGCGAGGCCCTCTCCGGTTGGCTCACGCAGCTTCGGGGGCGGAAGTGCGAAATTGTACACCCGCAGCGAGGGGACAAACGGAAGATTTGTGATTTGGTCCGGGAAAATGCCGAGATTGCCCTGCTGAATCGAGAGAAGTCGATGGTTACCGGCGCCGCCGGCGACGGGGAATACAGAACCCTTGCCCGGCTGCAAGAAATTTACGACTTGCCGAAACTTCCGGAACGGATTGAATCCTATGACATTTCCAATTTAGGCGACAGCGAAATCAATGCTTCCATGGTGGTATTTGTAGGCGGCAAGCCGGCTAAGAGTGAGTACCGTTTGTTTAAGATGAAGCAGGTCACGGCTCAAAGCGACACGGACTCTATGGCGGAGACGCTTACAAGACGTTTTGCTCGGTATCAAGAGGGGAGCAAAGGATTTGAGGTGTTGCCGGATTTACTGTTGATTGACGGCGGCTTGGGGCAGATGAGTGCGGTGGCCGGCGTGCTGGGTAAAATGAATTTGAATATTCCCATGTTAGGCATGGTGAAAGATGATCGCCATCGTTCCCGTGCGTTGCTTGGCGAGGTGGATGGACAATATCGGGAATTTATTTTGAAAGATGATCCCGGGATTTGGCGGCTGGTTACGGCGGTGCAGAATGAAACCCACCGTGTGGCTGTTTCCTATAATCGGAAACTTACTTCCAAACGGTATCGCCGCACGGCGCTGGATGAAATTAAAGGATTAGGGGACAAACGGAAACTGGATTTGCTTCGTCATTTCGGCAGTATTGCAAAAATCCGGGAAGCCTCTGTGGAGGACTTCATGCAAGTGCAAGGGTTCGGACAGAAAATAGCAGAGATCGTTTATGGGCATTTTCACAAGGAGTAAGACAATGAAGAACCGATTGGAAAAATTCGCGTATAATGGCATCGCCGTGAGCTGGTCTGTATTGGCCGGTTTAATTTTGTTGATTGTGATTGGTTTCTCCGGCAGCGTTTCCTACAACGGCAAACGTGTGTTTGCACTTCCTTACTGGGCCATTCTTCTGTTGGGCGTCCTGGTGATGGCGGTGGGGATTTTGCTGTATATTCGATATCGACAGAAAATTGACCATTTTGCAGAACGATTGCCTTGGTATACTATTTGGATTTTTACCGCTGGATTGTTTTTGTTGCAACTGATTATATTTTATAATATTTACTTTGAAACCGGTTGGGATTCTGGATATATTGTGTCGATTGCACGGAGAATCGCCGCGGGAGAAGAAGGATTCACCGCCTGGTATTTTGGACGGTATCCCAATAATTTTTTATTGGTGTGGTTCTATAGTGTTGTTTTTCGCGGGATGTCTTGGTTGGGACTTGGTGCGTGGGATGGTTTTGCGGTTGTGGCGTTTCAATGTATGTTATCTTGTCTATGTGGCTACTTGTTATATCAAGTGGTAAGAGAACTGACGAATGTCCAAGTTGCCCTTTTTGCTTGGTTTGTCTATGCGGTCCACATTGGGTTGAGCCCTTGGCTGATGATCTTATATTCAGATGGCTTGGTGCTTTGCTTTCCTGTTGTCTTGGTACGCCTTTACCAATTGGCACAAAACGGTAAATTTGTGTGGGTAAAATGGGCCGGCATTGGTTGCTTGTCCTATCTCGGCTACAAAACAAAACCGCAAATTGCCATTGTGTTTATTGCTATTGTTCTGGTTGAGCTAGTTCGTTTTTGCTTCAATATACATAAGAAAGAAGTTGTATCCTTTATACAGAAAGGAATTGCCTGTGGCGTTAGCGGCCTGCTGGTCATGTTGCTTTTCACACAGCTGATTTTGCCGTCTCTCCCCTTTATCTATAGCGAGAAATCGGAATTTGGCATGGAACATTATTTTATGATGGGACTAAATCCGGATACGCAGGGGGGATATTCGGATGCAGACGTGGATTTTTCTAATTCATACTATACGGTGGAACGTCGAAAAGAGGCGAATAAGCGAATGATTCGTGCGCGCCTGGAAATGCTGGGTGTCGAGGGTGTTTCCAGACAGTATGCCCGGAAGGTACTGATTAACTATGGGGATGGTGCGTACGCATGGAGTGGAGAGGGGACTTTCTACAACACGATGTTCGAAGACCGAAATGAGACGTTGTCTCCTTTTTTGAAAGATATTTATTACAGAAATGGGCAATACCATACCCTTTTCTTGCACTTGCAACAATGGATTTGGTTGATTTTACTGGTGGGATCCGTGGGAAGCGGATTGTATTTTTTGAAACGCAAAAAATTCACGCCAACATTGGTGGTGCCTCTTACGTTGATTGGCATCACCATTTTCTTGACTTTATTTGAAGCACGAGCCCGTTATTTGTTTGCATTTGGCCCGTTCTTTATTATTGTGGGTATATCGGGTTGGGTGAGCATCGCACGGATCATTAAGCGCCTTATCGCGCCTCGATGTCAATCTTCGTAACGTTTTCTAATCTTTTCCCCAGGAAAATGCTGCCTAGTTCGGCGAATTTCTCCACACTGTCACTGGTGAAGAAAGAAACACTTCCTTGACCGCCTTCGCCGGTAGCAATGTCTCGTTCTGTGAGTACGGCTTGTACTTCTCTTGCTACTTCCAATGCCGAGTTTACTAAAGTTACCTCGGGTCCCATCTCTTTCTGAATGGCAGACTGCAACAAAGGATAATGGGTGCAGCCCAATACCACCGTATCTACGCCGGCATCTTGCAAAGGCTTCATGTATTCCTGCACCGTAAGCGCGGTTACTTCTCGGTCCCACCAACCTTCTTCCACCAATGGCACAAACAAAGGACACGCCTTCCCGTAATACGTGGAAGCACGGTCCGGTGTCAATCTGGCGGTGGCGGCTTGGATGGCACGCTCATATACGCCGGATGCAATAGTGGCCGGAGTCCCAATGACGCCGATCTGCCCCTTTTTGGAGGTGCGCACGGCTGCTCTGGAGCCGGGGCCCACCACTTCCACAATAGGCAGGGTGTACTGTTTCAATACCGCATCCAAACTGCAAGCGCTTGCTGTATTGCAGGCAATTACAATCATTTTAACCTGATGCTCCAGAAGAAAATTGATATCCTGGAAGGTGTACTTCTGCACGGTTTCCGGGGACTTGGTGCCGTAAGGCGTTCTGCCGCTGTCGCCGAAATAAACCAAAGACTCGTTGGGCAGTAACTCTTGCACGGCTTTCAAAACCGTAAGACCGCCTAAACCGGAATCAAAAATACCGATGGGTCTGTTATCACTCATGGCAGCACCTCTCGTGTTCTTCTTTTCTCTTAAAAGCAAGGTCGATCAGACGATCCAACAAGGCGGAATAAGAAAGTCCGCAATTCTTCCATAACTTAGAATACATACTGATATCCGTAAAGCCGGGCAGGGTATTGATCTCGTTCAGTAAAATGGTGCCGTCCTTCTTGTAGAAGAAGTCCACCCGGGAGAGGCCCGTGCCGTCGATGGCGGCAAAAGCTTTCAGGGCGTATGCCTGAATCTTGGTCAGCGCCTCTTGGGGAATCTCCGCGGGAATCACCGAATAACTGGAACCGCTTTGATATTTATCTTCGTAATCATAAAATTCTTTGGAAGGAACGATCTCACCGGGTACAGCCGCTTCTGCGTCGTCCAAGCCCAGTACAGCGCACTCGATTTCACGGCCGTCTACAAATTCCTCAATTAAGATCTTTCGGTCGTATCGCGCCGCGTCTACCAAAGCTTCATGAAGTTCTTGGGGAGTCTTGGCTTTCCGCACACCCACAGAGGAACCGGAGTTGGAAGGCTTTACGAAACAGGGGTAGCCAAGTTTCTCCGCAACTTGTGTGTCGTAAGCGGCTGCGTCCTGTAAAATAGTCTTTCTGTATGCCACAATATGCTTGCACTGGGGAATGCCCGCATCGGCAAACAGCACCTTTGCATAAACTTTATCCATGCCCGCCGCTGATGCGAAAACGTTGCAACCCACGTAGGGGACATTCAATAATTCCAGTAAACCTTGCACGGTACCATCCTCTCCGTTCAGACCGTGGAGTACAGGAAGCACCGCTTCGCAGGATTGAAGGACACGAAGACCGGCATCCAAACAGCAGGTACTCTGGGCGGGGCGGGTAAAATGGTTCTCTGTACAAGCTTCTTCTTCCCATGTGCCGTCCTTTAATTTCTCGGGATTTCCGTGATAAGGGAGCCAGTGGCCGTCTTGGGTAATACCGATCATTTCGATGTCGTATTTCTCTTTATCTAAATTGCTGATAATACAGTATGCGGAAACACAAGACACCGCATGCTCTGTAGAACGTCCTCCAAATAAAACTGCCAACTTCATAAATCTATATCCTCCCATGGGAAAAATCACGCTTATCATTATATACCTTTGCCCGCAAAAATACAATGTTTTTTAACATTTCCGGAAGAATAAACCACTTGATTTTTACCCCCTGTATGCTATAATATTTACAAACTCGGAGAATTGTGCTTACCCCCGGGTTTTGTTTCACGCTGTAAACCATATTATTAAATATTTTGAAAGAGGTGCAGAATTTATGGGTAGAAAGATTACGGTTATTGGTGCCGGCAGTGTTGGTTCCACTATTACGTACACAATGGCAGTAGAAGCGATTGCTTCTGAAATTGTATTGATTGACATCAATGAAGAGAAGGCAAAGGGCGAGGCAATGGATATTCGTCAAGGTATGCCTTTTAGCTCTTCTGCAAAAATTTACGCAGGCACATATAGTGATGCGAAGGATTCCGATATTGTTATTATTACTTCCGGTATTCCGAGAAAAGCCGGCCAGTCCAGAATTGATCTTGCGCAGACGAATGTAAATGTTATTAAGCAAATTGCACCTCAAATTGTGAAATATGCGCCTAACGCAATTTATATTCTGGTAAGTAACCCGGTAGACATTCTCACTTACGTATTTATGAAAGTTTCCGGCATTCCGGAGCACAGAATTATCGGTTCCGGTACTATCTTGGATACTTCCAGACTTCGTTCCAGAATCGGTGAGTATATCGGTATCAGCGAGAAGAACATTCACGCATACGTACTTGGTGAACACGGTGACAGCTCTTTCGTTCCGTGGTCTTGTGCGCAGGTTGGTTGTGTAAACTTGATGGATTACAGAAATAACTTCCAATACACCAATGAGAAGTTCCCTCAGTTGGATACCGATGAAATCGAGCAATACATGCGTACTTCCGGCGGACAGATTATTGCACGTAAGGGTGCTACTTTCTACGCAGTATCTATTTCTGTATGCCACGTAGTAAAGTGTTTGTTGGGCAGCGTTAAGACTGCGATGACTGTATCTAATATGATGCACGGCGAGTACGGCATTGAAGACGTATGTTTGAGCATTCCGTTCATTGTTGGTTCTGAAGGTGTTTGCGGAAACTTACTTCCCAACTTGACCGGTAGCGAAATTGGTAAACTTCAGCACAGTGCAGAAGTTTTGAAGGGCGTAATTAGTCAAATTACTATTTAATTTTAAAGGAGAGAACGGAAATGACGTACAGTTATTATCCCGGGTGTACACTGAAAACCAAAGCAAAAGACTTAGACCACTATGGCCGTCTTTGTGCAGAGGCGCTCGGTATTACACTGGAAGAAATTGAAGAGTGGCAGTGTTGCGGCGCCGTATATCCCCTTGCGCAAGATGAGATTGCAACCCGTTTGTCTTCTGTCCGCACCTTGATGGCGGCACGGGACAAGGGACAGGCTTTAGTAACGCTTTGCTCTGCTTGTCATCACGTATTGACCCGTGTCAATAACGATATGGCCGGCAACGACAATATTCGCACCAAGGCAAACAACTATTTGCAGCCTGCTGTGCCCTATGCAGGGGAGACCCGCGTATTGCACTATTTGCAGATGCTCAAAGAGTGCGTGGGCTTTGATGAGTTGGCAAAGAAAGTTGTAAATCCTTTGAAGGGTCGTAAGATCGGCGCTTACTACGGATGTATGATTTTGCGTCCTGCGAAAGAGATGGCTTTTGATGATCCGGAGAACCCGACCATTATCGAAGAATTTATCAAGGCGTTGGGTGCAGAAGCTGTTGTATATCCTATGCGCAATGAATGCTGTGGCGGCTACGTAACCGTAAAGGATGCGGATCTTGCTAAGAAGCGCGTTGCGAAGATTATGCACAGTGCCAAGGATAAGGGTGCTGAAGAACTGATCACCGCTTGTCCGCTTTGCTTGTACAATTTGCAGGCAAATGCAGGTGCAGATGCCGTTCCGGTTACATATATTACCGAGCTTCTTGCAGAAGCTTTGGGCTTGAAATAAGGAGGTGTCGTCCATGCATTTTGATCAGAAAGAAACAGCGAATTTAATTACGCGCATGAGCGGTACCGATCCTAAGAAATGTATGAAGTGCGGTAAGTGCTCCGCATCTTGTCCTTCTTTCGACGAGATGGAGTACCATCCTCATCAATTCGTTTCCATGGTTGTAAAGGGTGACGTAGAGCGTTTGCTTGCAAGCAAGTCCATCACCAAGTGCTTGACTTGTTTTGCTTGTGTACAGCGTTGTCCCCGTGGTGTAGAGCCTGCAAACCTCATCGAAGCTGTTCGTGTAACAGCATTGAGACAACAAGGTACGTGTTACCTTTCTCCCGATGATGTGCCGGCTATTGTGGATGACCAGATTCCTCAACAGGCTTTGGTCAGCGCATTCCGTAAGTACAGAAAATAAGATAGGTGGTGTTGAGTTTTGCAGAGAATCGGAGTTTTTGTTTGCTGGTGCGGAAGTAACATTGCAGCCACTGTTGACGTAGATCGCGTTGTGGCAGAGGCAAAGGTTCAGCCCAATGTTGTATTTGCACAAGATTATCAGTATATGTGTTCTGAAGCGGGGCAAGGCATCATTAGAAATGCAATTGCAGAGCACAAACTCACAGGTGTTGTAGTTTGTTCTTGTTCTCCCAGAATGCACGAGAATACATTCAGAAAGGCTGCGGAGCGCGCAGGTCTGAATCCTTACATGGTTGAGATTGCCAATATCCGTGAGCACTGTTCTTGGATTCACAAGGATAAGGAAGAGGGTACGGAGAAGGCTTGCGTATTGATGCGTGCCGCCGTTGCAAAGGTATTGCTCAATAGCCCTTTGAAGGCCGGCGAGAGCAAAGTTACCAAGCGTGCTTTGGTAATCGGCGGTGGTATTGCCGGTATCCAGACAGCTTTGGATATTGCCGATGCAGGTTTTGAAGTGGATATCGTAGAGAAGCGCGCAACTATCGGTGGCCGTATGGCTCAGCTCGATAAGACGTTCCCCACGCTGGACTGTTCCGCTTGTATTTTAACCCCTAAGATGGTAGAAGCTGCTGCTAATGAGAAGGTTAAGCTCTATACATACAGCGAAGTTGAGTCTGTCGGCGGTTTCGTAGGAAACTTCCACGTAAAGATTCGCAAGAAAGCTCGTTACGTAAAGGACGACATTTGTACCGGTTGCGGTGCTTGTATGGCAAAGTGTCCTTCCAAGAAGGGTTTGAATGAGTTCAATATGAATCTCAATAACCGCCCTGCTATTTACATTCCTTTTGCACAGGCAATTCCCAACGTTGCGGTGATTGATCCTGAGCAGTGCGTGAAGTTGAAGACCGGCAAGTGCGGTCTTTGCGAGAAGGTTTGTACCGCAGGCGCAATCGACTATACACAGAAAGATGAGATCATTGAGGAAGAGTACGGTGCAATCGTTATGGCAACCGGCTTCCAACCCATTGATGCATCTAAGTTTGATGAGTATTCTTACTCTACCTGCCCGGACGTTGTGACTTCTCTTGAGTTAGAGCGTTTGATGAATGCGGCAGGCCCCACAGGCGGCGTTCTTTTGAAGCCTTCCGACAAGACACATCCTAAGTCCATTACTTTTATTCAGTGTGTGGGCTCCCGTGACGTAAGCGGAAGAGGCAAGTGCTACTGCTCCAAGATTTGTTGTATGTACACGGCAAAGCACGCTATGCTGATTCGTGATAAGTATCCGGATGTAGAAGTACACGTATTCTATATTGACGTACGTACACCGGGTAAGAACTTCGACGAATTCTATCGCCGTGCTGTTGAACAGTACGATGTAGATTACATCAAGGGTCAAGTTGGTAAAGTTTATGAAGAAGACGGCCACTTGGTTGTCCAGGGCGTTGATTTGATTGCCAATGAGCAGATCATTCTGAATACAGATATGGTTGTTCTTGCTACTGCAATTGAGCCGGATCCTACAGCAAGAAAAGTTGCTTCTATGCTGACAGCAAGTATTGATACCAACGACTTCATTACAGAAGCCCATCCTAAGCTTCGTCCTGTAGAGAGCCCCACGGCAGGTATCTTCCTGTCCGGTGTGTGCCAAGGTCCTAAGGATATTCCCGAGACCGTTTCTCAAGCAGGCGCAGCGGCTGCGAAGGTAATTGGTCTTCTTGCAAAAGATAAGCTTCTTACCAATCCTTGCGTATCTCACTCCAATGAGCTTCTGTGTAACGGATGTTCTTGCTGTGAGAAAGTATGTCCTTACGGCGCGATCAGTTATGAGGATAAGCTCATCAATGACCACGGTGTAAGAGAGACTCGGAGAGTTTGCGTTGTCAATGAAGCGCTCTGTCAGGGCTGCGGTGCTTGTACCGTTGTATGTCCTTCCGGCGCGATGGATTTGAAGGGCTTCTCCAACAAACAGATTATGGCGGAGGTGGATGCAATATGCCGATAAATGAAGCAAATCAGGAAATCAAGAAAGAGTGGAAGCCGAAGATCGTAGCGTTTTGCTGTAACTGGTGTAGCTACGCAGGTGCTGACCTTGCAGGTTCTTCCCGTTTGGTATATCCCGCAGACGTAAAGATTATCCGCGTACCTTGCTCCTGCCGTGTGAACCCTATGTTCATTTTACGGGCCTTCGAGAAGGGCGCAGATGGCGTAATCCTTTGCGGTTGCCACCCCGGTGACTGCCACTACAGTACCGGTAACTACTACACAAGAAGAAGAATGACACTTCTCTTCAGCATGCTGGATTATATCGGCGTGGAGAAGGGCCGTACCCGTGTTGAATGGGTTTCTGCCGCAGAGGGTGTTAAGTTCTCTACAGTTATGAATAATTTCGTATCCAAGATTTATGAGTTGGGCGAGAATGTAAAGGTGGGTGATCTTCGATGCAAAGAGTAAGCGCAAAAGTTTTGAGCCGCGTTCGTGAATTGATGGCGGACGGTACCGTAACGAAGGTCGTTGGTTGGAAGAAGGGTGAATTCTTCTATGACTGCACACCGTTTGTATTCGAGACTGTTGAGTCTTTGGATGAATTGGTTTACGATTCTTTCTGTGCTGCGAACCTTAGCAAGTACATGATTAAGAACAGCGTAATTCCCGAGGGCCAGACCGGTAAGGTATTGGTACTCCTCAAGCCCTGTGATACATACAGCTTCAATCAGCTTTTGACCGAGCACAGAATCGTTCGTGAGAACGTATACATCTTGGGTGTAGGTTGCGAAGGTATGGCTGACATTGAGCGTGTGAAGGCACAAGGTATCAAGGGTATTACCGGAGCTTCCGAGAAGGACGGTATCTTGACTGTTGAGACCGTATACGGAAACAAGGAAGTTGCTGTGAAGGATGTTCTTGTAAATAAGTGCGAAACTTGTAAGGGTAAAGCACACGTTATTTATGATGAATTGATCTCTGAGAATGAGGATGAAGGCGCTGCAGGCGATCGCTTTGAGGGCGTTCGTGCATTGGAAGCGATGACTTCTGAGGAGCGTTTTGCTTTCTGGAAGGCTGAACTTTCCAAGTGTATTCGTTGTAATGCATGCCGAAATGCTTGTCCTGCTTGTTCTTGCCGCAAGTGCGTATTCGATAACAACGCATCGGGTATTGCTTCTAAGGCAAACACAGACAGCTTCGAAGAGAAGATGTTCCACATTATCCGTGCATTCCACGTAGCCGGCCGCTGTACCGACTGTGGTGAGTGTACCAGAGTTTGTCCCCAGGGTATTCCCCTTCACTTGTTCAACCGTAAGTACATTAAGGATATTAATGAATTCTACGGCGACTACAGTGCAGGTGAGACCGCAGGACAGAGAGGTCCGTTGATCAACTTCACAAAAGATGACGTGGAGCCTCAGATTGTAAGCGATAGGGAGGGGAATTGATCATGAAGAAGATTGCATTTTCCCAAATTGATAATTTATTGGCGGCTATTGCAGCAACCCAGAAGTTGTATATGCCTGTAGAGACTGCAGGTCAGTATAACTACGGCGAGTGGACACCGGGAACGAAGTACAATCCCGATGTGCTTCACACCGTAAAGAGTGCGAAGAGCGTATTCTTCCCCCAGAGCGAGGATTTGATCCGTTTCCAAAGAGACGGCATGAACCTTTCTATTGATCCCGTTGCACCCGAGGATGAAGATTTCGTTGTATTCGGTGTACACGCTTGTGACGTGAAGGGTTTTGACGTGCTTGATCGCGTATTTCTCCACGATCCTGTGGATGCGTACTACACTTCCAGAAGAAAGCACGGTACCGTGTTCTCTGTAATGTGTAAGGCGCCTGAAGAAACCTGCTTCTGTGGTGCATTCGGCATTGATTCCACTGCTCCCGGCGGAGACGTAGAGTCTTGGATTGCTGGGGATGACCTGGTCATGCGCGCTAACACCGAGAAGGGTGAGAAGCTTTTGGAGAGCCTTGGTTCTATGCTTGCTGACTGCGATGACAATGCAGCGGACAGCGCAAAAGCTGAGAATAAAGAAGTACTTGCAAAGTTGCCTTTGGCAGAACTCAATACCGTTGGTTTCGGTAAAGAAGTAGATTTGCTGACGTTGTTCAACCGTCCTGAGTGGAAGGAACTGGCTTCCGGTTGCTTGGGTTGCGGAACTTGTACATACGTATGTCCTACCTGCCAGTGCTACGACGTTCGGGATTACAACACCGGCAAGGAAATTCAACGTTTCCGTGTATGGGATTCTTGTATGTATTCCGATTTTACCATGATGGCACACGGCACCAACCGCCCCGACCACACACAGCGTTTCCGTCAGCGGTTTATGCATAAGCTTAAGTACTATCCGGACAGATATGAAGGCGTTTTCGGTTGCATCGGTTGTGGCCGCTGTCTCCAGAAGTGTCCGATCTCTATGAATATCGTAAAAGTAATGAAGAAGTTGGGAGGCGAAGCATAAGATGAGTGAGAATTGTAACTGCCATTGCCATGATGGTATGGAGAAAGATATGCTGATCCCTCAGCTTGCTGTTGTAACCGCGATCCGTCAGGATACGCCGGATGTTAAGACGTTCCGTGTAGAAGGATTGAACGGAGAGAAATTGTTCGATCACATGCCCGGTCAGTGTGCAATGGTTACACTTCCCGGTGTAGGCGAGGCGATGTTCTCCATCACTTCTTCTCCTACGCTTACCGGATACAAAGAATTCAGTATTAAGCGTTGCGGCGAACTTACTGACGCGCTCCACTCTATGGAAGTTGGTCAGCAGATCGGCGTTCGCGGACCTTACGGAAAGCAGTTCCCTGTTGATACAGAGTTTAAGGGTAAGAACTTGCTCTTTATCGCAGGTGGTATCGGTTTAGCACCGCTGCACTCCGTTATTAACTACGTACGCGCAAATCGGAAAGACTACGGTCACGTGGATATTCTCTACGGATCCAGAAGTGCAGACGATTTGGTAGACTACGATGAAATCAAGAACGAGTGGATCGGCGAGGAAGATATGAACGTATATATCACCATCGACCGCCCGCAAGAAGGATGGGACGGCCACGTAGGCTTCGTACCGGCTTACTTGAAAGAGTTAGCTTTCGAACCCAACTGCACCGCCATCATTTGCGGACCACCGATCATGATTAAGTTCGTATTGCAAGCTTTGATCGAAATGGGCTTTGATAAGACCCAGGTATACACCACGCTGGAGCTTAAGATGAAGTGCGGTATCGGTAAATGCGGACGTTGCAACATTGGATCTAAATACGTATGTAAAGACGGTCCCGTATTCCGTTGTGACGAAATTGACGAATTGCCTAACGAGTATTGATGCAAGGAGGATACACAGTAATGGAGGATATGGTAAAGATTTATATTGCCGGTAAGATGTATGAAGTTCCGGCCAGCCTGACGATTATGAACGCTATGGAGTACGCAGGCTACCAACATAAACGTGGTTGCGGCTGCCGTGCAGGTTTCTGCGGCGCATGCGCAACAATTTACAGAATTAAAGGTGAGACCGAACTTAAGTTCTGTCTTGCTTGTCAGACCAAAGTACAGGAGAACATGTACATTGCAAGCCTTCCTTTCTTCCCCGGACAGAAGAAGGGTTATGAGATTGAGGCAATTAAGCCTACAGAGACCATCATGATGGAACTCTACCCTGAGATTTACAGCTGTATTGGTTGTAACGCTTGTACCAAGGCTTGTCCTCAGGGCCTCAACGTAATGCAGTACATTGCATACGCACAGCGTGCAGAGTACGAGAAATGCGCAGAAGCATCTTTCGACTGTATCGCTTGTAACATGTGTGCATCTCGTTGTCCTGCACAGATTACCCACTCTATGGTATCGCTCTTGGCTCGCCGTTTGAACGGTAAGTACATCCAGCCGCACAGCGATCACGTAGACAACAGAGTTCAGGAAATTATCAACGGCGAGTACAACCAGCTCATCGAAACGCTGGCAAACAAGCCTTTGGAAGAAATCAAAGAGCTCTATAACCACAGAGATATTGAGAAATAATCGGGGAGGTTCATGTAAAATGGCGAATGTTTTGACACAAGAAATGCTGGACTCCATCAAGAAGGTTGAAGCCAGCCGTGCATCCAGAATCGGCGTGGAATTGCGCAGAATGTCTGCAGAAGAGAAGCAGAAAGTATTAAGCGATTTCCATCCTGACTATAAGTCCGAAGGCTTCTCCGTATTGACAGTAGGTCCCAACAAAGGCGAGAAAGTTCCCTGCGAGCTTGCTGACCTGCTTCAAGGTAAGAGCCGTATCTTGGGCGTAGATATTGATTTGGACAATATCGCATACGACGTAGACGTATTGATTATCGGTGGTGGCGGTGCAGGTGCATCTGCTGCAATCGAGTCTGATAACAATGGTGCAAAGACCATGATCGTTACGAAGCTTCGTATCGGTGATGCTAACACCATGATGGCAGAGGGTGGTATTCAGGCTGCAGATAAGCCCAACGACTCTCCCGTAACCCACTACTTAGATGCTTTGGGCGGCGGTCACTACTACAACAAGCCTGAGCTCTTGAAGAGATTGGTTATGGAAGCACCTGAAGCAATTCAGTGGCTCAATAACTTGGGCGTTATGTTTGATAAAGAAGAAGACGGCACCATGTACACCACACACGGTGGCGGTACTTCCAGAAAGAGAATGCACGCTTGTGCAGACTACTCCGGTGCTGAAATCATGCGTGTACTTCGTGATGAAGTAATCAACCGTGGTATTCCCGTTGTAGATTTCACTTCTGTAATCGAATTAGTTTTGGACGAAGACGGTCAGTGTGCCGGTGCTGTTCTCCAAAATATGGAAACCGGCGAGCAGATGATCGCTCGTGCAAAGACTGTTATCATCGCAACCGGCGGTGCAGGACGTCTTCACTACCAAGGTTTCCCCACTTCTAACCACTACGGTGCAACAGCAGACGGTTTGGTACTTGGTTACAGAGCAGGCGCTAAGCTTCTCTATGCAGATACCATTCAGTATCACCCCACCGGTGTTGCTTACCCTGCACAGATGTTGGGCGCATTGGTTACAGAGAAAGTACGTTCTATGGGCGCTCAGCTTATTAACGTTGACGGTGAAGCTTTCATGAATCCGTTGGAGACTCGTGACGTAACCGCTGCTTCTATCATTCGTGAGTGCAAGCAGAATGGCAAGGGCGTTCCTACTCCTTTGGGCGCTGCAATCTGGTTGGATACGCCGATGATCGAAATGATTCACGGTGCAGGTACCATCGAGAAGAAGCTTCCCGGTATGCTTCGTATGTACGAGAAGTTCGGTATCGATATGCGTACCACTCCGATTTTGATTTACCCCACGCTTCACTACCAGAACGGTGGTTTGGACGTAACCGACGAAAGTGTTACCAACATTCCGAACTTGTACGTTGCCGGTGAGGCTGCCGGCGGTGTTCACGGCCGTAACCGTTTGATGGGTAACTCTTTGTTGGACGTTATCGTATTCGGACGTAATGCAGGTAAGTACGCTTCCGCTCATTCTAAGGGCGTTAAGTTGGGCAAACTTACATTGTCTCACGTAGATAAGTTTGCGAAGGAAATGGCAGATGCAGGTGTTGAGCCTAAGGTTGAATCTCCGTTGCTTCTTCCTTCTTACACACATGGCAATCCGAAGTTGGCAGACAAGTATACATGGGGGCACACTGAGTTATGAGTTTATTTGGCGGTGTTATTTCCATTAGCAACACTTCTACGTTGCTGTTTGTAGTATTTGCTGTTCTGGCGGTTGGATATGCTTTAGGCAGAATTACAATTAAGGGTATTTCTCTTGGAGATGCGGGCGTGTTTATCATCGCCCTCCTCTTCGGAGCTTTGTTCTTTACAGTAGGCGATGCGGGACTTGTATTTGCAGGTTCTGCAAAACCCTTTAACTTTGAAAGTGGCTTGACTTTGAT
>JAFYOJ010000048.1 GCA_017560225.1 Clostridia bacterium | reverse complement strand
GCACGGTGCTGACGTCATAATTATATAACTGGGATTTCAGGCTCAATACACTTCTTGCCGCTTGTTTGGTAAGAACCGCATCGTTCTTGGAACCTTCAATTAGAAGCTCGATGACACGACCGGATTGAGAACGGGAAATAATATCCACGTAATATACGTCGCCAATATCGAGCCCTTGATTATTCTTCACATAGGTGGCCAGGGTTTTGGATAAAGTTGCACCGGTAAATGAGGGCGTGGAAATTTCCGGCACGGTCCATGGATCCGGCTTGGATACATAATAGGCCGGATTGGACCACCATACGTTGTTGGCGGTTTCAATGTAGCCTCCGCTGTTGGCGGAATAGAATAAACTGCTGATAATACTGCCGTTGTATGAAAGTACAATTTCTTTTGTCTGGTTTACCGCTTCCGTGCTGTTATAATGTTCTCCTTGAGAGCCCCATTGGTTGGTATATCCACCGTACATTTGAGAGTTTACATCGCAGTACAGATGGAAATAGGTGCTGACACCACCGTTCTTCAGAGCACCGTACGCCTTTGTTCTGGCCAAAATGGCTTGTGCTTTCAATCCTTCTACACGGATGTTGTATTCGCCATTTGAACCGGCAATCATTTCTGCCGGGACAACACTATACAAGTATTTCTCCACTTCCAGTTCGTTGATCACGTACATATTCCCTGCGTTTACACGGAAGAAGTCAAAATCTCCGCGAAAACGTTGTTTCCCCATACGCATTAACGCCGGTGTGGCAGAACCTTGCAATGTAAATGGATGGATTCGTAACCGGGCGCCGGCGCTGCTGGTTAATACTAATACAGGGGTTGTTCCTATGTCAGCCCGCACAGCATTCTTTCCTGAATCAAAGGTGGAAATAGTGTATTTGGTTTCGCTTAATGGAGTCGACAGCAATGCCCAAATATTCTTTCCTGTGTCATCATTCTTGTTTGCGTTGGGCTCGGAAGCATAGAATCCGGCGCCCACAAACCACTGGGTGCCGTTGTGCAGGTAAAATAGTTGCACGCTAACGCCTGCGTCTGCCAAAAGCTGACGAATTTCATAGTATGCGTATTGTGCTTGCGAGAAATCAGCGGTGCCGGAAGTGAGTTTCAAATGCCAACCGCTGCTATTCTTAACAACTAAGGCATCTGTTCCTTTGAATCCAACGGCAGGTACATACGTAGTATTGGTGATGACACCGATGGTTCCGCCTGTATCGGAGGACGTATCCAAACGGTTGACGGCGGTACTGTCGTATTTCATACCAATCTTCACCAATCGGTCTGCCGGTGTCGGTTCTGCCGGAAAAGGTGTAGGTGTTACCACCGGTTTCGGTGTTGCGGTTGCCGTCGGTGTTGCGGTTGCCGTGGGTGTTACAGTTGTCGTGGGTGTTGGCTCCGCGGTTGCTGTGGCGGTTTCTGTGGGAAGCGGCGAAATGGTTGTTTCTGCCTCCTGTGCCTGTGCGCCGTAGGTCATAAAACCAAGCCACAACAAAAAAACGCATAAGCAAAAGAGGAGCAAATATATTTGTTTTCTTTTGATGGTACTTACTTTCATCGCGTATCCTCTGTTTTATTGCCAGCTTGCGATGGCTCTTTCGATCAACGACGTTAAATCTACGTCTGCGTAATTGTTGGTGTTTATATTCACTGCATATTTGTTGGACTGCAACAATTTTGCATCTTCCTCCTGCACGCAGAAGAAACGAGTCCATTTCAACATTTCGTCAGAACCTTTCAGCGTATCAAAGGTGGCGAAACTGTCAGCTCGAATGACGTAAACTTCTTTGTCCATTTCGATAACGGAAACGTCTCCCGCCGTTGCTTCAACGGACCAATCATATATTTTTTCGAAAGAGGCTTGCATCAATTTTGTGATGCGAACGGCACCGTCGCATTCAAGAATGCTTTCGTCTGTACAGTGTTTCTTGATTAGCGCCACCATATCGCCGCCGGAACGAACGTTCTGTGCCAGCTCTTGTGCCAATTGAATCTTCTCTTTCTTTTGTTCGTCTGTAAGATCCTTCAAAGAAATGGTTAATACGGTTGCGTTACAGCCTGCCAGATAATCTTTGTATTCTTCATAAGCACGTTCTTGATTGTCTGTGCTTGTATCGGCGGATTCTTCCCGTTGGGCATTATATTTCTCAATAATTGCCCAATCTTTCCAGAATTGGGTATATTGTTTCTTGGTAAGACCATAGTAATAATCATAGTAGCGGTCACCCTTTAAAATTCGTGTGCCTACTTTCTTTTGTGCATCATATTCTGTTTGGAAAGTTTTTTCCAAATCCGCCAATTCTTGCTTCGTGAGTGTGACCTTGGCTGCTTTTGCTTCTCTAAGTCGATAGATGTACTCTTTAGCAAAATCCAAAGCATCTTTCTTTAACGTGTCATTCAGCGCTGTTAAATCAGACTCTTCTTCCAATCGATATTGGGCATTCTCTTGTTCCAACAACAATGTGGAAAAGAAACGAAATTGATTCTCGTAAATTTTTGTGCCGTCGATGGTGACCACCACGGCCCCTTTCTCTACTTTGTATTTGTTGCCGGAAATGAATAACACTAAAACAACCGTCAATATTGCGGTTACCAAAATCAAAGCGGATGCCAACAAAATAGTGGGCGTATTTTTGTTATTCTTTCTCATATTTGAAAACCCTTTCTTCTTTTGTACAAATGTTCCATTATTCCACAACTTCGTACATATCGCTCTTCATTGCAGAGAAGGTGTTAAATACAAAGTGCAAATAACAAGTATCGATTATAGTACGAATGACCCATGTTCCAATCAAAAGGAAAATGCCCAGTGCTCCGGATCCCCAACCGTAATGGAGGAATAGCAGAAGCACACGAAGCCCTAAATTTAAAGCTAAGAAAGCCAGTGTACGAGGCAGTAAATACCAGCAGTACGCATTGACCATACGGAAAGCAACACCTACACCACCTTTTTGGAAACTAAATAATGCGGGGATGATGAAGCTGATATACATAGCATAGAAAATCAAGGCGAAAACATCTACTAAAATCGTTAAAATACAAATGGCTAACATAGGGAAGAAAATGGACGAACTTCCCGTGAAGAAATACATAATGGATAATACAGACGGTACCAATGTGTATAAGAATAGTGCCACAAAAATAATGGTTGCAGGAATAGACGCCAAGAAAAATAAGGAAAGTTTCACAAAGTGTCGGCTGATACCTGTTCGCATCTCTGCCGGTGCTTTCGCTTCTCCCTCTGAAGCACACAACATCTGGTGAAAGAAACCGGAGTAACTAAAACCTAATATGGCAGAAATTGACACCAATAAAAGAACTGTAAATAAGAACAATATTAGTAGAAGAGAGGGATTGCGAAAAGTCAGTCCCAGCTTCTCTACAAGGCTGTTCAGGTCTGTTAAATAATTATCGCCAAACAGCTTACTCCAGGTTCCGTAATCTTTTGTGAGTACATTGTATTGCTCGAGGATACAAAAGAAAAGCGTGGCCATTGCTGTGAACACAAACAAAGCCGGGCGTTTTCGGAATTTAAGCAGAATATTTTGAATTGCATCTACCATAGAAATGTCTCCTTATTCGGCAAAATATACACTTTTATTATAACACGACTTGCCGTGATTGTCTATGACGACCCGTTGACAATTCTGTGGAAATGTGCTATTTTTACAGCAGCAATTAAATACCTCGGAAGGGGAGTAGCTTGATACTCGGAAGTCAACATCGTGACGTGTCTCAGACCGTCTGGTTTCCGGGCCTGCATCGCAGGAGAGTCAGACCTTCGACAGAAAGAAATCAATCTTAGTCTGTCGGGGGTTTTATTGTTTTATTTTACACAAAAGTGTAGGGAGGAACAGGTATGAAACATTATTTGAATGAGGCAGACGCTGTTTTGGAGCAGGTACAATCTGCACCGGAAGGATTGTCTGAAAGCCAAGCCGCCAAGCGTCTTGAGGCGAATGGCAAGAACCGTCTGGCAGAGGGCAAGAAGGAAAGTTTGCTTCATCGTTTCTTTAAGCAGTTGGCAGAACCCATGACCATCATCTTGTTGGTGGCAGCAGCTGTTTCGGCAGGTCTTGAAATTTATAACGGTGTGGCGAAGGGCCATTGGGAGTTTCCCGCAGACGTGGTCATTATCCTTGCGGTTGTATTGATTAACGCTATATTGGGTGTCTTCCAGGAGAGCAAAGCGGAGAAAGCAATCGAAGCACTTCAAGAAATGTCCAAGGCACAATCCAAAGTAATCCGGGATGGCCGTCAGATTACCATTCCCAGTGAAGACTTGGTTGTGGGTGATATTATCGTATTGGAAGCCGGAGATGCGGTTCCTGCGGATGCCAGAATTCTCGAATGTGCCTCTATGAAGATTGAGGAAGCGGCCCTTACCGGTGAATCGGTGCCTGTAGATAAACGGGTAGAAGCACTGACAGCCGGCGAGAACGGCGACGTAGCCTTGGGTGACCGCAAGAATATGGTCTTTATGGGCAGTACCGTGGTCTATGGACGCGGTAAGGCTGTGGTTGTGGCTACGGGTATGGATACGGAGATGGGTAAGATTGCGGACGCCCTTGCCCAAGCTGAGGAAGGTAAGACGCCTTTGCAACAAAAATTGGCAGGCCTCAGCAAAATCCTCACGTATTTGGTGATTGGTATCTGCGTGATTATTTTCGCAGTTAACTTAATTCGTGAAGCCATTGGCGGCGATTTCGGCGCACAGATTGTATTAGATACATTTATGATTGCTATTTCTTTGGCGGTTGCAGCCATTCCGGAAGGTCTGGCGACGGTTGTAACCATTGTGCTTTCCATCGGCGTTACCAATATGTCTAAGCGCAATGCCATCATCCGTAAGTTGACTGCCGTTGAAACATTGGGCTGTACCCAGATTATTTGTTCCGATAAGACCGGAACGCTGACGCAAAATAAGATGACTGTGGTAGATCATTACGGTTCGGATGAAATTTTACTGGCTACCGCCATGTCCCTTTGCTCCGATGCTGAATTGGATACGGAAATCAATGAAGCCATCGGTGAACCTACCGAGTGTGCCTTGGTAAATTATGCAAATAAATTAGGTCTTGATAAGAATGTGCAGAAACTGGAATTGGTGCGCGTAGGAGAGGTTCCTTTCGATTCCGGCCGTAAAATGATGTCTACGGTACACAAGAATGCACAGGGTCAACTGATTCAATTTACGAAAGGTGCCCCGGATGAAGTGTTGAAGCGCTGTACAAAGGCGCTGGTTGATGGAAACGTTGTGGAGTTGACGGATGCTATTCGGGCTGAAATTTTGAAAGCCAATAAGGCGATGGCCGATCAAGCCCTTCGCGTGTTGTCTGCGGCGAAGAAAGATTTGGAAGCTGAACCTGCTGCGTATGAAGCAGAACTGGTGGAATGCGATCTTTGCTTTATCGGTTTGGTGGGTATGATTGACCCGGTTCGTCCGGAAGTTAAACCTGCTATTGATGAGTGTCGCAGTGCGGGTATTCGTCCTATTATGATTACCGGCGACCACAAGGATACTGCGGTGGCCATTGCCATGCAGTTGGGTATTATTACGTCGGCGGACCAAGCCATTACCGGTGCGGAATTGGACGACATTTCCGACGAGGAGTTTGAGACGGCGGTTGAGCAATATTCGGTATATGCCCGTGTTCAGCCGGAACATAAGACGCGTATCGTCAATGCGTGGCGTAAGAAGGGCATGGTTACGGCCATGACCGGTGACGGCGTAAACGATGCTCCTTCTATTAAGAATGCAGACATTGGTGTGGGTATGGGTATTACCGGTACAGACGTTACTAAGAATGTTGCTGATATGATTCTGGCAGATGATAACTTCGCTACAATCGTAGCGGCTACCGGCGAAGGCCGTCGTATTTACGACAATATCCGGAAAGCCATTCAGTTCTTGTTGGCTTCGAATTTGTCGGAAGTACTTTCTATTTTCTTTGCAACGCTTATTGGGTTTACCATCTTCCAACCGGTGCACTTGCTTTGGATTAACTTGATTACAGACTGTTTCCCGGCACTTGCTTTGGGTATGGAGAAGCCGGAAGCGGACATTATGAAACGTAAACCTCGGGATGCGAAAGAGGGGATCTTTGCGGGTGGCCTCGGCGTTGCCGTTGCATACCAAGGTTTCTTGGTCACAGTGATTACCATGGCGGCTTACGCGGTTGGCTACTTCTGGTTGGCCGACATTCGCCAAAATGCTTCTCCTGCAGAATTAGGTACCAGTATGGCGTTCTTAACACTGTCTATGGCAGAAATCTTCCACGCCTTTAATATGCGTTCCCTTCGCGGTTCTATTTTCACCATGAAGTCCCAGAATAAGTGGTTGTGGGGCGCAGGTGCTTTGTCCTTGATTTTGACTACTGTGGTTCTTGAAGTTCCGTTCTTGGCAAACGCATTTAGCTTGGCACAGTTGGATTGGATGGAATACGGTATTGCGATGCTGCTTGCAATTTCCATTATCCCCATTGTTGAGATTGTGAAATTGGTACAGCGGAAGATGAAGAAATAATAAATTGTTTGAAAATCATACGAGAAGGGCCATGTTACAGTGGCCCTTTTTTATGTGCAAAAATATTTGTATATTATGCGCTGTGCAAAGGACTTTTAATAATAGGGGGCGTATAATGAATGTCATAATAAAAACACAACTTTATAGGAGGTAGTTTTATGAAGAAGAAAATTTTGGGGATTGGGCTTTTGGCAATTGCGGTAGTGTGTTTGGTATTCTCCATTCTGTGTTTTAACATGGAATTTAAGGGAAGCGGCTCTTATGAGAGTTATGAATCTTACGGCGGGGATGCTTATACCGGCATACAAAATGCATCGGCGCAGACGGCTAATAATGTACGGGCACTTTCCTATGATATTGCTGAGATTGGTAATGCCCTTACAACTTGCGTAGGGTACGGTTTTGTTGTGGTCACGCTTACTTTTGTAGCAGTGGGATTATATTATCTTTTGGGTGGATCGACTACAAAAAAAGAAGTAGTGGTAGCGTCTGCTATGGAAATGCCAAATAACACTTGTCAGCAGTGTGGCGAGGTAACTCCGGAAGGTGTTGCTTTTTGTACAAAGTGCGGCACAGCGATGTGTGAGAACTGAGAGGTTTTATGACGAAAACGAAATTTGTTTCTTTTGTTTTAGCCATTTTATTGTGTGGACTCTTTGCGTCCGGATGTAATACGGAGCCTGTGAAACTTTCTGGCACAACAGCAATGGCATATCACATTGTTTGCTATATCATAGATGAATCGGGTCTTGATGCACGGGACATTGAGATTGTGTCAGGCAATTTACGTGAAGCGGGTAGCTATGAAGATCCGTATGAATATTATGGAAATCTTAAACTTTCAGTTGATCGGAAAATTAGATATTATTCTGTGTCATACTGGTCTGATACGGGTGAGATAGAGTATCGCGATGTAACAGATTTGATTGCGCAACTACCAGATGGAAAACCTGGCCCGTTGTATGAAGAAACGGATTCTTTTGATATTGCAAAGGTTAATAAAAAATTGAAGAAAGGCTAAATGCAAAAACGAAAAGGAGTGGATTTTATGAAAAAAAGAAGGATTATAGGTGTTGCTTTTTTGTTGATTACAGTTCTGTGTATGGTATTTACAACTGCCTGTAGTGATGAAACGGATAAGATTAAGCAAGATATAGTTGGTACGTTTGTGGCTGACAATATTCTTGAATCCGAATACGAATTTAAGGAGAACGGAACAATGTGCTATTCCACTCTCCTGTACTCTGATTCAGGTACTTATGAGGTGAAAGGCAATAAAGTTGAAATTGTATTTTACGAATACCCAGATGATGTCTCTGTTGTACAATGTCGTTATGAAGATGGGGAATTGATTTTAATTGATACTGTTGCCGATGAAGAAGTAGTATTTAGAAGAAAATAATTTTACTTGTTCTTTTGACAAACTTGTCTCCTTTGGGTACAATGAAGAAACATTTTACCCGAAGGAGATTTTTTATGCCTAAATTGATTAGCAGTGACAGCATTTCTATTCAGAAAGCTATTATCCATTTTCTGGATTTGAATACAACGGAGGCGGTGGTTTCCAATAAAACCACGGCGTTGGATGACGATATTGACGATTATCTGAAAGCCCATATTGAGAAGGCTTTTAACAGCGATGATATTAAGAAGTGCGAATTTGAGCGGGAGGGGTTTGTGTCCTCGAATCTAACGGATTTACGGCACAATTTTGTGGAATTTTCCCAGGAGCTGGCACGGCGTTTCTTCGGCGTGATGCAGGATGCGGGATCCATTCCCAGCGGCGACTTGATTGAGGTGCTGGCGAATATCGGCAATGAAGAATTCTTCTGTGTGTTCAAGATGAATTATAAGACGTCTTTTGTTCATGAGTTTCGGGCCATTGCGGAGACGAATTCCATCAATTTCGTGAAGCACCACGGCATTCTTCCCGGGAAGACGGCGAAGTTGGACGAAGCGTTTCTGATCAATTTGGATACCCGAGAAATTTATCTTTTAGAGAAGAAATTTGAAATCAATGGAGTGAAAGATTTTTACATTTCTCCCACTATTTTAGGCTGTACGGATACCCTTTCTGTAAAGAGCCAGGTGCAGTTGGTGCGTAAGACGGCGGAGAAGATTTATCAAGAACATTACGGGGAAACGGTGGATATGAAGCCCCGGGTGGCGGAAGCTATTTATAAAGAGTTGCATGCCCAGGAGCAGTTTAAGATTGAACATATTTATGAGAATTTTACCGAGGCCTTCCCGGAAATGGGCGCCGAACTGCGCGCCGTGATGGAGGGCTCGCCGGTGGAAGCCGATAAGTTGCAGCCGGTGCCGGATTCGGAGTACAAAAAAATTGCCCGCCAAACGGTGAAGTCCAATTTCGGCGTGGAAGTGAAGATTCCTACTAAAATGTACAGCAACAAAGAGGCGGTGGAGTTTATTCATCATCCGGACGGATCGGTGTCCTTGCTGATTAAGGGGATTGTGAATGGAAAAGAAGAGTCGTGAGACGGGTGTTGAGACGGCTTTTCATTTTATATTTGTGAAATTTCAATTCTAAGTGAAGCTTTTTGGAAAATGGTCATACCTTTTTGACAAAAAGACCGATTTATAGTGAAAAACAAGGTTTTGGACAAAGAAAATTCACTCCATTTCGCCGGTTTCGGTAAAATGGAGTGAATCTTTCCATGCCTTCTTTGTTGGCCAAGACTTATGTACCGGATCTGGGACGTGGCTTTGTGATATACTTAAAATAGCTTTGAACGCCTTTCCTTACCACAAGTGAAATCTTTAATGATAATATAGCATCAATTTTTGAAGAGTGTCAGGTATATTGTTTTGTCATTTGCGCGTAGTTGTGGTTTTATATGGCAATCAAACGAAGCTGGAAAAACGATTGTGTGTGCATTATACAGGAAAAGTTAATTGTATAATAATAGATGATGAGGAGTTGTTGTAATATGAATATTTTTAGACAATTAGACGAGGCTTATGAGGAAGAACGATTTCTTTTAGAGGCATCTATGTCAAGAGTGTACCAGCACTTAATGAGTGAAAGTACTGTGGCTATGATTAGTACTTATAGACCCGACAGGGAGG
>JAFYOJ010000001.1 GCA_017560225.1 Clostridia bacterium | reverse complement strand
GGGTGTGGGGAACCACGGCGGCGGACCGTCCAGAAAAGATTTAGGGGACATCGCGCGAGATGTTTTACCCGAGCCCCATACCCAATACGTTCATTCTACCCCGGAGAAATTCTTTGGGGAAATTACACCCACGGAAGTATTTGACCAATCCCTCCATATTTCTATGCCGGGCTGTTATACCTCCATGTATCGTGTGAAGCAAAAACATGCACAACTGGAAGCGGAACTGTATTTTGCGGAGAAAATTGCAACGGTTGCTTATATGCAGGGGGCACTTTCGGCATATCCGGAAGCAGCCTTGCAGACGGCTACCTTAGATTTACTGAATGCAGAATTCCACGATATTTTACCCGGCAGTGCCATCCAATGCGCAGAAGACGCGGGACTGAAACTCTTAAATCACGGTCTTTTGGAAGCGGAGCGGGTGAAGATTAAAGCGCTTTTTGCCCTTTCTGCGTCCCAAGCTCCTGCGGCAGAAGGGGAGTACCCCATTGTGGTCTTTAACCCCCACCCTTACGAACTTTGCGACAACGTAGAGTGTGAATTTATGCTGGCAGATCAAAATTGGCAAGACGATATTTTGTCCAAAATTACGGTGCTGGATGAGCATGGCAATCCTGTCCCTTACCAGGTGATCAAGGAAGAAAGCAATCTGAATCTGGATTGGCGAAAAAGGATTATTTTCGAAGCCCACGCAAAGCCGCTGACGCTTACACGCTACCAAGTGTACGTTGAATTTGTGCCCACCAAGAAGGTGCCGAAGGCACCCGTGTTTACCTTTGACAATGGACGCAAGTATGTGGAAATTGATCCCGATACCGGTTTGTTGACTTCGTATAAAATCAATGGTGTTGAGTATTTGGGCGCGGGCTTTGGCCTGTGTAGTTTTACGGATAATGCGGATCCGTGGG
Source organism: Clostridia bacterium (assembly GCA_017560225.1). Classification (GTDB taxonomy): domain Bacteria; phylum Bacillota; class Clostridia; order UBA1212; family UBA1255; genus RGIG9099. Next base: position 4,726 of record JAFYOJ010000001.1, on the reverse strand, counting down.
GTATGGCGCAGGAACAATTAGTCCGCATGGGAACCGGGGAGAAGCCTTTTGCCCTCTCCCGTAATCCTGCGGGGCCGTTTAAGGGCATGCAAAGTGTCCAGGTGGTTGAAGACGGAGATATTTATCTGGGCGTGGAGGCCTATTTTGAATGCGACAATACCCGGGCAAGAATTCTTTATAAGATTTATAAGAATAATGATGACGTGGATATGGACGTTACCCTGTATATGGGGGATATTGATCAAATCATCAAACTGAAATTACCCTTGGCTGCGGAAGGCACGCTTCTTGGGCAGACTGCCTTTGGAACCGATACGTTGTTTACCGACGGGCGGGAAAATGTGGCACACCGCTTTGTCGCTGTTGATCAGGGTGATCAGTGCGTGGCACTTTTGAATAAGGGCGTTTACGGTAGCCATTATGAACAGAATAGTATTTATATGTCTTTGGTGCGGGGCGTTACCTATTGTGCCCATCCTATTCCGCCTCGGCCGTTGCTTCCGGAGAATCGTTTTACCAAAAAGATTGATCAGGGAGAGAATAATTATTCCTTCCGGTTGACGGTGGGATCTCGCAATCAGTTGGAGCGTAAAACGGCGGAATTTGTTATGCCGCCTTATGCCCTGAATATTTTCCCCATTCCCGGGAAAGAAAAGGCCCTGGTTGATTTTGACCTGGAACTTGGGGGCGAGATTATTGCTATGCCTGCCATGAAGAAAGCGCGGGACAAAGATGCCTTGATTCTGCGCTTGCTGAACAACACACCTGCACCGGCGGATTCGTATGTGAAATTCAAGGGACAATATTTGCCCCTGCATTTTGGTAAGTATGAAGTGAAGACTATTGTATATGAAAATGGCAGTCTTGCAGAGTCGGAAGGGTTGTTGATCTGAAGGCGATCCTTATTGTCACGATGGGTTTCGTATGTTATAATTGCAGTCATTGATAAACTGTGATGTTTAACTGTAAGGAGAAAGCACATTGAACCCGTTTTATAATTTTTGTTACGACTTTATCTATATTACAGGTGTTCTTCCGGCACTGGTATGGCTAAGGCCCAAGATTCACTATCCTTTCGGGAAGCCCTGTAAGAAGGGGGCTTTGCTGGTGCTGGCCAATCATCACACCAATATTGATCCTATTTTGATTCAGTTGGCATTTCCTTTTCGGCGTTTAAATAGTATTGCTACCAAAGATTTGTTTGATACACCGGCAAAAGCACGATTCTTCGAATTGGTACACTGTATTAAGATTGATAAAGAGAACTTCTCCCTATCTTCCTTTCATGAAATTGTGCAACGGTTGGAGCAGAAGAAATTGGTGCTGATCTTTCCGGAGGGCGGCGTTCATACGCAAAGCGGCAATGATATCAAGACGTTCAAATCCGGCGTAGTCTTGATGGCCCATCGCTCCGGGGCGCCTGTAATTCCGCTTTATGTGGTGAAGAAACAGAAGTGGTATCAGCGACAGCATTTTGTCATGGGGCAAGCGATTGACGTGAAGACAATTTTAGGCAAAATTCCTACCATGGACGCGATTGATGCGACCAGTAACCTACTGCGTGACAAAGAAATAGAACTTCGTACATATTATGAAAACAACAGAAAGGGTGCATCTTGATGAATGAGAAATTTAAGCAATATACCGATGAAGAAACCTTCTCGAAAATCGTAGCGTTTCCTTGTATTGCTGCCATGTGGGAGGATCGGGTGAAAACTTACGGGGACAACGTGGCGATTGTAGACGGAGAGGTCTATACCTATGCCCGCTTGAATGAGGATGTAGCGGCATTCCGTACTGTTTTGAGCGAAAATGGTGCTACTCCCGGCTCTTTAATCGGCATTCTTTGTCCCAATTCCTACGGCTTTGTGAAGGCGTATTTGGCGGCAGTTACCTTTGGTGTGCCGGCGGTATTGATGCCTACTCATTTGGATGAAATGACGGTGTTCGGCATTGCATCCAAGTTTGGGATGAAAGCTGTGGTCTATGATGAATCTTTAGAGGCGAAAGTGGCCGTTTTGCGGGAGAAGAATCCCGGCGTTGCTTTGATTCCTTCCGCTGCTACCGCGGATGCTGCAATGCCCTCCATCTCGGTGCCGGCTGAAACTCCTGCGGCGATTTTATTTACCGGTGGTACTACCGGTAAGAGCAAAGGTGCGAAACTCAGTCACAAGGCGATCCTTGCAGGCACTATGAACGGCTGCTACGGCATTCGTGAAATCTTCTGTCAGCGGTATTTGTTGGTGCTTCCTTTAACGCACGTATTTGGTTTGATTCGAAACTTAATGACTTCCTTGTATACCGGAAGCGCTATGTATATTTGCCGGAATAATAAAGATATGTTCCGGGATGTAGCGGTATTCAAACCCACCATTATGGTATTGGTACCGGCCCTTGCGGAAATGGCATTAAATCTTTCCCGCCAGTTTGGTCGCAATATGTGGGGTCCGGATTTGAAGACTATTATTTGCGGTGCAGCGCCCGTGGCACCCTATTTGGTCAAGGAATATGACAAAATCGGCGTGACGTTGCTACCCGGATACGGTCTTACGGAATCTGCGAATTTGGTCAGTGGCAATCCGGAAGCCTTGGCGAAACCGGAATCCGTAGGTCTGATTTACGACGGTATGGCGTATAAGATTGTGGATGGCGAGTTGTGGCTGAAAGGCATCAATATGATGGATGGCTACGTAACGCCGGAAGACAACGCCCTTGCGTATGAAGATGGCTATTTCAAAACCGGCGACTTGGTACGCATTGATGAAGAAGGCTTCCTGTATATTACCGGCCGTTTGAAAGAAATTATTGTACTTTCCAGCGGAGAAAACGTATCGCCTGCTGAATTGGAAGTAAAATTCTGCGGTATTGACGTTATTTCGGATTGTTTGGTTTATGACGAGGACGGGAAGCGCTTAGTCCTTGAAATTCTGCCCCGTATGACCCGGGTGAAAGAATTAGGTATTGAGGATTTATACAGCTACGTCAAAGGCGAAGTGGATAAAATCAATAGCACGTTACCGCCTTTTGAACAGATTACAAAAATTATCATTCGGGATACCGATTTTGTTCGTACTCCTGCAATGAAGATTGCGAGGAATTTAAATGGCAATGTCAAGAAATGAAATTACGCAAAAATTAGTGGACGTGATGGCGTTAACCATGCCGGAAAATGCCATTGATCTGAACAATTTACGGGAAGATATGTCTTTAGTAGGGGATTTGGGTCTTTCTTCTGTGGGCGTGTTATATAACGTCATTGCCATTGAAGAATTCTTTAATATCCGTTTTGATGATGTGGGCTTTGCGGATCTGAAGACGGTAGGCGAAGTCATCAACTATATTGAGCAGAAAGTAAACGTATGAAATGGATTACGCAAGACCCTAAACCCGGTGATATGATTCGCGTGGGTTTAGGGACAATTTATCACTTCGGCATTTTCGTATCGGCGGAAGAAGTTATTCAGTTCGGCCCGGCGCCTACGCTGCGGGAAACAATCCCGGATTGCCAAGTGGAAGTAGTAGCTTCGGATATCGATACTTTCTTGGCAGGCGGTGTTTTGGAAGTGTGCGTGTATGAGGATGGCGAACAGAAGAAATGCCGTAAACCGGAGGAAGTCATTGAATGTGCCCGTCAACGGTTAGGGGAACGTGGATATCATATTCTCTATAACAACTGTGAGCATTTTGCCAACGAGTGTTTATCCGGCGAACATATCTGCCACCAGGCAGACGATGTGCGGGCTATGTTTCGAAATTTGCCGGTGGTGGACGTTTACGTGGCAGAAATGCCTTTGGAAGGGGAATTGCTGCCGCTGTCTTGTGCTTTGCGACAAGCAGATCTTGAAGGCGTTTCGGCACCTCGCTTACGTCGGCAGAAATATTTTGTATGGAAATTGTTAGAATATGCTTTGGAACGCAGTTTCGGCTTGAAGATGCGGGACTTAACTTTCCGGAAAGAAGGAGACCGTTACGTTTGCGATAAAGCCTTCTTCTCTTTATCCCATAGCGGCAATGGCCTGGCTGTTGCTGTCAGTCGAGACCGGGTTGGCGTAGATTTGGAGAAAGTCACTGCGCGGGATACGGATTGTCTGGCGCAACGCGTTTTTACCCCTGAAGAAATGAACGTATATACCACGCTGCCCGGAGAGGACCGATCCGATTTCTTCTTCCGCGCGTGGACCGGGAAAGAAGCACTGTTCAAAGCGGCGGGGCAAGATACATTTATTCCGGCAGAGCAGAATACTTTACAAGGTAATGTGAGAAACTATTCCATAACGGTGGGCGGCGAGGCGTTCTATTTGTCTGTTGCCACCAAAACACCGGAACGAATCCGGTTGTATGAAAATATTGCATTATAAAAAGAGGGAGAGCAAGGTGTCAGCGCAGACGGGTAAAATGGTGCAAAGGAAGAAATATGCTACCGCCAAGACCATTGCCATTGTGACTGCGGCAGTGGTGGGTATAAGTGCCATTTCCATTGCGCAAACCATTGCCATTTACGATTCTTTCTTCCCTCGATACGAACGTCCAGATCCGGCGCTTACACCCGGCATGTATATCTATGAACGGTTTGAGGGCAGTTTGCCTCGGGAGACTTTTTCCATTCCATCGGGCGACAATCAACTGGCTGCATACTATTATGCGGTGGAGAATCCCCGCGCACTGGCCGTAACGGTACACGGTCGTCATGCCGGCGGGGATGATTTGCTACCTTTAATTGAAGGGT
>JAFYOJ010000047.1 GCA_017560225.1 Clostridia bacterium | reverse complement strand
ATAGCTTTAAAAGCCCCACCACCTCGCCGCGCATAGAACAATTCCTGTGTAGCCGGTGCGTACACAATACCCAACTCCGGCACGCCACCACGAGCCAGTGCAATATTCACTGTAAACTCAGGCAGTCCGGCAATAAACTCTTTCGTGCCATCCAAAGGATCAATAATGACACACCAATCCTTCTCCATACGGCTCAAATCATCTTGACTCTCCTCAGCCAAGACACCGTAATCCCCAAGTAAATCCATACAAGGCGCGCCCAAAATTCGATCCAAGATACACTGATTCGCCTCTTGGTCCGCCTTGGTCACAGGCGATTGATCCTCTTTATAAGAAAGCCCTCGCTCAGAAAGAGGAAGGCTGTAATACTTCATAATAATCTCGCCGGCATCCAGTGCCGCATCTATAAACGTACGAAGAATACCTTCCATCAGGACTCCCCGCCTTCTGTCATCTTCTGTACCCAGTCCATATACTCCATAATCTTTCGCTCAGCGCCATTGCCGCAGGGCTTATAGTACGTCGTCCCCTTCATTTCAGGAGGCAAGAATTCCATAGCCGCCACATGGCCGGGATAATCATGGGCATACTTGTACCCATCCCCGTATCCGAGATTCTGCATGCCTTCTGCCACCGCATTGCGCAAATGGAAAGGCACCGCACCCGTATTCTTACTGCGCACGTCTGCCAAAGCCTCATTGATGGCCATATAACTGGCATTGGACTTAGGCGAGGTAGCCACCGTCACGGCGGCTTGGGAGAGTAAAATGCGTGCTTCCGGCATTCCAATCATGCGAACTGCCTCCGCAGCCGCTTGAGCAACCAACAAAGCCGTAGGATTCGCCGTACCCACATCTTCACTGGCACAAATCACAATGCGCCGAGCCAGGAAATTAATATCTTCACCGCCCTCTAAAGCACGGGCCAAATAGAACACCGCTCCATCCGGATTACTGCCCCGCATGGACTTGATAAAAGCACTGATATTATCGTAATGTTCCTCGCCGGATTTATCAAAACGAATGGTCTTCTTCTGCACACATTCTCCGGCAATTTCTAAAGTAATATGAATCTCACTGCCCGTAGCATCCGAAGACGTCAAAACCGCCAATTCCAAAGCATTCAAAGCAATGCGGGCATCGCCGCCGGAACATTCCGCCAAGAATTCTAACGCTTCCGGATCCGCCTGCACGGAAAGTTTGCCAAAGCCCCGCTCTTCATCCGACAAAGCACGATGCAACACTTCCAAAATATCCTCTTTGGTAAGGGGATGCAGTTGGAACACTGTGGAACGAGAAATAATCGCCTTATTCACTTCAAAGAAAGGATTCTCTGTGGTAGCACCAATTAAGATGATGGTGCCGTCCTCCACGTAGGGAAGCAAAGCATCCTGTTGGGCTTTATTAAAACGGTGAATCTCATCAATGAACAAAACCGTACGACCGGACGGATTCAACATTAGATTCTGTGTATCGGCCACAATTTGCTTAATCTCCCCGATGCCCGAAGAAACCGCGTTGATCTTCACAAAATTTGTATGGGTCGATAACGCAATCAACCGCGCCAGAGACGTCTTACCGGTTCCCGGTGGGCCAAAAAAAATCACGGAGGACAAACGATCCGCCTGAATCATCCGGTACAAAAGCATACCGGGGGCGAGAATGTGCTTCTGGCCTGCATATTCATCCAGACTTCTTGGGCACATTCTGTACGCCAAAGGCTTTTTGTTGTTTGTCTCCGTGTCAAAACTCATAATTGATTCGTATTAACCTTCGTACAAAGGATACTTCGCAAGAAGGGCAGCCACGCGTGCACGAACTTCTTCAGCATTCTTCTCGAAATCTGTCAAAGTCAAGTAGATGCACTCTGCGATCTCATCCATATCTGCTTCTTTCATACCGCGAGAAGTAACCGCCGGTGTACCCAAACGAATACCGCTGGTAACGAAAGGACTTTCGGGATCGAAAGGAATACCGTTCTTGTTACAAGTAATATTCACTTCATCCAAATCGTGTTGTGCCTGCTTACCGGTAATATTCAAGCTGCGAAGGTCAACCAACATCAAGTGGTTGTCCGTACCGCCACTTACCAAGTTAATACCACGCTTTTGAAGACCAGCTGCCAAAGCCGCCGCATTCTTCACAATCTGTGTCTGGTATAGCGCCTTCTTTCCCGTCAGATCGAGCATGATGCCTCCCTTGTCCCCGGTTTTGGTAACCGGTCAGCCCTTCTGGGCCTTGTAAGCCGCGACGTCGTCGGGCGTGCCGATCGACGCCGCGGTCGTTCCT
>JAFYOJ010000046.1 GCA_017560225.1 Clostridia bacterium | reverse complement strand
GCAGATGAATTGGTGTTCTATGATATTACAGCATCGTCGGATGGCAGAAAACTTTTCACAGACATTCTCTGCGAAACGGCCCGCAGCGTGTTTATTCCTTTGACGGTGGGCGGCGGCATTAACACCGTGGCAGACTTTGATCGGGTGCTGAAATGCGGTGCCGATAAAGTCAGCGTCAATTCCGGTGCTATTCGCAATCCTGCTTTGATTGGGGAAGCCGCAAAACTCTACGGCGATCAGTGCGTAGTGCTATCGGTGGATGTAAAAAGGGTGAATGGTGAATTTCGCGTGTTCGCAAAAGGCGGAAGAGAAGATACGGGGATGGAAGCCATTTCCTGGATTAAACGGTGTGTAGATATGGGTGCCGGAGAAATTGTGGTGAATTCCATTGATACGGACGGTGTCAAGAAGGGCTTTGACTTGGAAATGTTGGAAGCCGTTTGCAACGTGGTTTCCGTTCCGGTAATTGCATCCGGTGGTGCCGGTTGCATGGAAGATTTTATTACCTTGTTTAACACTTTGCCGAAAGTGGATGCGGGACTGGCAGCGTCCATCTTCCATTTTGGAGAAGTTAAGATTAAAGATTTAAAGAAAGTAATGGCGGATGCAGGGATTCCTGCGCGCCTGTAGAAGAAGGAGAAAGAGTCGTATGGAAATCAATTTGGATACTTTAAAGTTTGATGAGAAGGGTTTAATCCCCGCAATCGTGGTAGATGCTATTTCTAAGAAAGTTTTGACATTGGCTTATATGAACCGTGAAAGCCTTCAAATTTCCATGGAGAAGAAGTTGACTTGCTTCTGGAGCCGTTCCAGACAGGAACTTTGGCTGAAAGGGGAAACCAGCGGAAATTATCAACATATTGTTTCTATTACAGCAGACTGCGATGGAGATGCTTTGGTGGTGATGGTAGAGCCGGACGGTCCCGCTTGCCATAAAGGTACGAAGTCTTGCTTTGAGAATACCATTTGGGAAAGCGATGAACTTCACGAATTCTCGTTAGAGGGCTTGATGAAGATGCTGGTTGGCAGAAAGATTGAGAAGAAAGAGGGCTCCTACACCACGTACTTGTTCGAAAAAGGTTTGGATAAAATTTTAAAGAAAGTGGGCGAGGAGTGTACCGAAGTTATTATTGCCGGTAAAGCAGAAGATAAAGCGGAGACTATTTATGAGATTTCTGACTTGATTTATCACTTGATGGTGCTGATGATCGAAGCGGGCATTTCTTTAGAAGATATTCATAAAGAATTGGCATCCCGCCACGTAATCGACCACAAGGTAAAGCAGGAGAAGATGACAAAATGATCTTAGCGGATTTTCATACCCATACCAATTATTGCGATGGGAAGCACACGCCGGAAGAAATGGTGTTGGGCGCCATTGAAAGAGGTTTGGAAGCCATCGGATTTACGGAGCACAGTTACACGCCTTTTGATTTGCGATATTGTTTGACTGAAGAGAAAACGGAACAATATATTCGGGATGTTCGTAGCCTTCAACAAAAGTACGGGAATCGTATTAAAATCTATTGCGGTTTGG
>JAFYOJ010000045.1 GCA_017560225.1 Clostridia bacterium | reverse complement strand
GTTGATATAGAAAGTCGCTTGCTCTGCACGCAAATCCACCAATACGTCCATGCGAATCCACTGATCTGCCACAAAATCCACACCGGCAGGCAGTGCAGAGGTTGCGTAGGCATTCGCGCCCACATTAGCATGGTGCTGAACACGAAGTGCTCTGGGAACGCCGGTTTGCTCGCCATCTGTAATTTGGAATAGATTACCGCCGCCATTAACACCGGCACCAATCATCATACCGGCTTTGATCTTGGTAGATGCACTATAGGCCGGAATCTTAATTTCCACGTGCATGGTAAACTGCGCAGAATATGGCGACGTAAATGCGCTGTCCCCCAAGAATGTTTTAATATTTGCATTTACAATCGGTGCATAAGTCATACCGCTTTCCTTGGTAATGGTGAGTACACCATTTTGATAAGAAACATTGCCGCTTCCCTCTACACTGCTCATTGTACCCGTAGGCCACAAAGTGTCAAAGGTAATGACGTCGTTTGCAGACGAAGAAATCGGCAGCAAAACAACTGATAATAAAAACAATACACAGATGGAAAAAATGCAATATTTTTTCATTAAAATACACTCCTTGTTATATATAAGAATCATAAACAACTACTATCACGCACATACATGTAGTTTATCCCAAAAAATCATCCGCCGGCAATTCATCTTCTAATTGACCACTGGTTGTGATAATATCTGATAATTCGAAATATATTAAATCAATTTCTGCCGATTCAAATTCTATCTTCATAAGGTCCATCCTTCCTATTTAATTAAAATTCGAGGCATAGTATCCGTACGTGTAAATCGCCTTTACCAAATTGTACGCAGCATCGGTCGTAGGATAATTCTCCACAAAAGTACGTACGTACGAATTAACACTGTAGGTAGCAGTTTGCACGCACACGCCCTCTACTTTCAGCGCAGCTTCAATGGCTGTATCAAACTGATTGGCAAGAATACGGTCATAATCTACATAGAAAGACCCATTGCCAAGATCAATAAAATCATCAGAATCAAAAACGTCATCCCCAATGGATACGGTTACTTTGCTAATATCCTCCGCAAAGAAACGAAGTCGAATGCGTACGGTATTATGGAGCGCCAACGTAGCCGATTTCCAGTAGTATGCCGGATTTGTTGTCTCCGTAACATTTCTTACGGACGTAGCTTCCTGCATAGGTGCCTTGCTGCTAATACTGTTATAATTCTCAGCCAGTACGTTCTCTGTAAGACCCGACGTAGCCAAGAGCGTACCATCGGTCATCTCGGTAAAATACTTCTGAGATTCTGCTCCGTAATTCAGCATAGAAATTAACAACTGGCGGAGCGGTTCTTTTGTAGAATCTTCCACAACTGCCCAGTAAGAAGGAAGCATACGGGCACAGTACAAACGAATACTGTAGTCAACACGCTCTGCAATGAGAATATCTCCGGAATACAAACGAACAGTCATAAGTTCTACAATATCCTGAGGAAGAAGATCCTTCAAAGCAAACGTTACAATTTGATAATCCCCATCGGTTGCAATCTGGCAATCAGAAGCCTCAATGGCAACAACAGAATCCTTAAAGAGGATCTCGCCGTGAAGTTCCTTCAAACTCTTGGGAACACGCGCCTTAAAGATTACATCAATTTTCTCATTCAAAACTACCTGTGCGGAATAAATGCCCTCTGCAGTAGGTGTTACAAGGCCCTTTTGAATCGTAATGTTCCGGAAAGATGCGCTACCATCAAATACGAAGAAACCAAAACGCCAACCGCCGCTGTTCATCCGATCAAACGTACAAGTATTCACCGTTCCTACCAGGTTATTGTTAATATAAATAGAAGTTGTGTTATTTACAAAATCAACAAGCAAATCCAATGAGATCCATTCATTGGGAACAAAATTCACACCGGCAGGAAGTACCGAAGATCCACCAAAACCGTGAGCCGGCGTGGTGTACTCATGCTGTACGTAAATCTGGCGGAATGTTTCTGCCGTGTCTTTCTCGATACCGGTATTATGAATCAATTGGAAGCGATTTCCGTAACCATAATCAGCTTTATCCCCGGAAAATACGCCAACCTTAACCGCCTTATTGGCCGTTTCAGAAACTTGAATTTCTGTATGAAGGGTAAATTGCGCGGATTGAACGATGCTATCATCGGTGCCCAATAAAGTCTTTAAATTCGGTGTAATAAAACGAACTGCACCCCTGCCGTTTTGATTGCCGATGGTCAATACGCCATCGCTATAAGACTGTGTCGTGCCGGATGCCACTTCCAAATCCAAAGTACCGTTTGCCTTCTCAAGCTTTTGGAATGACTGAACAAGCATCTCATTCGCCGGTGTCACAAGACCTTTATATACGGCAAAATCACGGAATACCG
>JAFYOJ010000044.1 GCA_017560225.1 Clostridia bacterium | reverse complement strand
TTCTGTTCATAACACACCACCTCAATCATTATATAAAATTTATTGTACCACAAAGGTCACATCCCCGCAAGCAAAAGGACATCTTGACAAGGAACAATGGTTTTTGATATACTTCGCAGGTACGGATTATTAGCTCAGTTGGTCAGAGCGGTCGGCTCATAACCGATTTGTCGTAGGTTCAAGTCCTACATAATCCACCAAGAAGGGCGATTTCGGAACTACTTTTGATCGTAGTTTTGAGATCGCCCTTTTCTTCTGCCTGATATCATTTTATTTTGCCAAAAAGTAAATTTAGAGTGACACTTTTTCCCGAAATGGACATTCTATTTCAACAAATTACTTTTTTAGAATGAAAATCCGGTGGTTGTACGATAAAAAGTCATTCTATTTTGAATATTTGGTTAAAAAGAATGAACAATTCCCACATAGGACTCATTGTTTAGAAACAGCAACAACAATTCCGGACTTTTGCGGGAACATAGGATCCCTCCGGGTCATAGCAAGCAATCTGCACGCAGCACCTTCCGGATGATTGCGGCCGGCTTCCCATGCTTCCACCGTTTTGATAGACACACCAATATATTGTGCGAACAATCGCTGGGTTAATCCGGTATCCCTTCGAATCCTTCGAATTTCATCAGGCTTAAAGCATTCAATAGGCTCAATCGTCATGATTGTTGTTCTAGTATTCAGTTTCCCTCTCTCATATTCAATAGCTTGTTCAAGACCGGTTTTGATATCATCGAAAAGGTTCATAAAAGTACCCCCTTACTGCGTGTCTTCTTTCAATAGCACTTCTAATGCGTATATCATTTGCCTAATTTCATTTCTTTCCGCTTCCGTCAAATTAACTTTCTCATTCTTAGGATATGCAGTTATCAAGAAAATTTTCTCATAAACCTCAAAATCCACGTAAATTACACGAACACCACCGCGCTTGCCTCTTTGCTCAAAAGCAAACCGCATCTTCCGCACACCACCGGTTCCACGTAATACAGTACCGATTTTCGGATCAATCAGCAATTCCTCTTGCAAGCGTCTCAAGTCATCATCATTTAATCCCATTGCCTTCCACTTAGAACGAAAAAAATGGTAACTCAACAAATTCTCGCGTCATAAGAATCTCCCCCTTATTCACTTTTTACAACAAAATAATACCCTATTAAATAGGGTATTGTCAAGCATATTTTTCAATTGAATTGCAAATTTCTCAGCCCTTACTTCTATGCATCTTTCGGTACGCCATAGGCGACATGCCCACCATTTGTTTAAAGGAATGAGAGAACGCGTGAATATCCGAATAATTCAAATTCTTTGCAATTTCCGTAATAGTCAATTCATTCTCTGCCAACCACTGTTTCGCGCGACTAATTTTTGCATTATAAATATACCGTTGCAAACTGATGTTCTTGTGCCGTTTGAAGGTGTGGGACAAATGGCTTTCGCTGATATGGAATTCATCCACCAGCATTTGCATCGTAACGTTATTACATAAATTATGGTGAATAAACGCCGCAACACGGTCTGCAATGGACTGAGAATCACGCTGTCCGGTAGCTTCTTCCAATTCCTGCACACGGAAAGTATACGCCGTTCGAAGCATCTGGGAAACCAACGAAACCAACAAACGCTTCGGTGTCTCCGGGTAGTGACGAAGCATAGATAGACCATGTTCCAAATCCTGCATACGGTACAGCTCTTGCTCCAGCATTTCCGTCAAGGGCGAGTGGCTGGTAAAATGAGCCACTAATAACCCCTTCGGATTCTTGGTGCGCACTTCCACATAAGACGGTAAATACGACGCCTTAATAAAGAACAACGTACCCGGAGGCGGTGCTTTCAATTCGTCCGCTTGATGACTCTTGGAAATGGTAAAAGCTTGGCAAGGACATAATTCTTCATACTTCTGCATAAAACGCAAATAATACTGTCCCGGAATACGGTCCACATACCGTCTGGCACCATCCGTAGGCATAGAAAGCATACCGTTCAAGCCTCTGCTGCGTTCTTGATACACCACCGTAATATAATCCCGGCTCATATCAATACCGGGTCTGTCCCCTTCTAAATAGAGCAGCACTTCCAACATATACAGATTCACATTGTACTTGAAATAAGCGTTCTTATAAGTAAAGGCTATGGGCTCATCCAAACAGTAATTCGTCTTAGGCACAAACAACCGACAAGCACTATCATCAAAAACTTCAGCCGCACCCAAACTATTATACAGAAGAATGTAATCATCTTCACCATAGTTAGATACATCAAAAGAAACAGTTCCCGTAGATTCGGAAATTTTGGCAGACACCAGATCCACCTTATCTAAATCAAAATCCGGACAAACACTGCCATCATATTCCAAGGAGATGAACTGGGGTCGGTGGAAAATATTATTCAACAAAATATCTCCAACTTCACAAGTGGGCATGATCGCATCATCCGTTTCAAAAATCACACAAAGACCTGCATTTTCAGAAATACGGGCCTCCTCGGGAATTTCAAACCGGACAAATCCGGAGAAAGGAGCCGGAATCAAACCATCTCCGGCCCCGTACAAGCAAGGCATGGAAATACCATATATTTGCCGCTCCCCTTGTTCATTGCGATAATCGGTATAAGCATACACACGCACATAACCGCATTCCTTAAATGCAACACGGAAGTACATATCATAGTACTGATGATTCTGTGTAGAATGTAGAATAGAAAACTTATACGTCGAACGCAATGGAGAACATCCTTTCTTTACATCTTCCCAATCAATTGGTGACCTACCTCTATCATACGCGCAAGCAACTTTCGTTGCATTTCCACGTCATCTTTCGCCTCTAACATTTGGTGGTGTGCTTCTAACACAAACTCACCTTTATAGCCCATCTTCTTCAATGTATCCATCAAGCCAAACCAATCATAGGTTCCGTCCATAGGAATAGAATGTTCATCGTGAACACCGTGATTATCATGAAGATGTACCGTAACTAAACGGTTGCCCAACACCTCAATCTCCTCAGGTTTCGTACCATTAATATTGGCATGTCCCGTATCCCAGCACACACCCACAAAACGGGATTGAAGACCGTCTACAATCGCGCCCAAAGGCTTTACACGATTGGCATTGGGCCACGGCAAATTCTCAATGGCAACACCAACGCCTACGGATTCCGCTTTCTTGACAAAAGGTGTAAACCACTTCACATTCTCCGAAACAAACAAATCATCATACTGTTCGTCTGTCTTTCCTTGAATTTCCTTAGGATGCATAGCAATCCATTGAATATCCAAGGCTTGTGCCACATCAATAGACCGATAGGCAACGTCATCCGGTTTATTGTAAAAATGCTGCGGGTCCCCTACGCCGTGGCACTGGTAGAAAGAAACACCTTTGCTGTCTGCATAAGCCTTCACGGTTCTCGCCCAATCCATATAGTTATCCGAAAGGAACGGATGACCCGGGGTACAGCAATAATCTAAAGCCAGATCCAAACAATCAAATCCGGCATCCTTTAATTGATCAATGACCCAGCATATATCCGTACCGGGCATATAAACACTTGTTGTATTTACTATTTTCATCATTCTCCATTATCTCCAATACAGTAAATAAAATTTAAACGTATTCTTTTATGTATAATACTATCGAAAAACACTAAAATCGTCAATAAAAAATTATAGGGCGGAGAAGCTCCGCCCCATAAAATCAATCCAATCAGTCGTTAGAATTATCCACGAACTTTCTTCTTCATTACTACAACATAAGCACCAGCACAAGCCATAACAAGCGCTACGATTGCGAACATAGAAACGTCGCCGGTAGGCTTATTCTGAGCACCGGGGGTTGCAGAAGCAGCGGGAGTCTCAGAAGGTGCTGCAGAAGAACCGCCTTCAACAACGGTGATTTCAAGCACGTTAGAAACTTGCTTTGCACCACCTGCTGCACTGTAGTCATATACAACCAAGGTATAGTCACCTGCTACCAAAGGAATAGCCGCACCATTAAGGCCCAATCCCTCATTCGGGAAAGAACGAGAACCAGACTCTGTTACACTTGCATAGGTGTTGTTTGCCTGCTGATAGGAGTTTGGAGAATAATTGTCCGTAAGGTCAGTGTAATCAAAACGGTCAGCAAGTGCAACATGTTGTGCAGGTGTCAAACCATGTCCCTTCACCAGACGCAACTCAACGTCATGCCAAGTACCGTCACCTTTCTTAAACAAGGACTCCAACATACCTTCATATTTTACTGTAATACCTTCTTCTACTGTGAAAGTAGTCTTATCTACAGAAATCGTAATGTCATACGGATTTGTTGTGGGCGCTACTGTAGGTGCAACAGTAGGTGCTACAGTTGCAGGAGCAGAGGTAGGAGCTACAGTTGCAGGTGCAGAGGTAGGAGCCGCGGTAGGCGCTTCTAAAACGGTAATAGAAATAGTTTCGCCAATCTGCGCACCACTTCCATTAAACATACGCACTTCATATTCACCTTTCTCCATCGATGTTAACAATTCGCCATTTCTTGCATCATCAGCCGGGAAAGTAATGGTGCCACTCTCACCTTTTGCGCTTAACGCATTTCCAGACGTCAATTTATAATACATCTTAGATCTGTCTCTACCAGGAACATCACCTTTCTTATAAAGACGAACTTCCCATTCATTTCCAATATTTGTAGTTACATTTGCAAAATCAATCTCCAGATTTTCACCTGCATAGATGGTCGTGTCTTCAACATCAATCGTAGGACCTACAACAAAAGTTTCACTCACACCGAAACGTGTAGCATTGTTCGGGCCATACTCAAACAAAAGAATTTCATATTCACCGGGCTTCATGTCACGTGTAAAATTACTGGGAGATCTTCTATCGTCTCTTGGGAAGGAAAAATCTGTATTATACAATATGTCATTGTTTTTGTCGTATCCGTAAGTCCAACAAATTGACGCAGTAGCTGTACCTTCTCGTACCCAACCCTTTGGCATCAAATAAATCTCAACAGGCCAGCTTCCTTTCTGCAAACCAGAAACTGAAAAAGTAATTTCTTCACCCAACTTATAGGAGGATTTTTCCATCGTTACCGTAGCAACATCGCCAATGGAAATGTTAACTGAATCATACACATATTTTGTAGTGTAGTTAACCAAACAAATCGTATAACATCCAAGCGGGTAAGAGGTTGCATTTCTCGCACCATCTTCAGGGAATGTAAAAGTCTTCGACGCACCATAAATCAAAGATGCGTTTCCGGCAGTTCCCGTTGCTAAATCAACATAATCAAGACTCGCAGATGTTCCAACAACAGGATTTCGCTTGTAGAGCAAAAGCTCAATATCGTATCCATGATCAGTTGTTAAACCCTCATAGGTAATCTTAATATCTTCACCAACTGCATAAGCAGTCTTGTCAGTAGACAATGTAGGCTCCTCAACAGCAGCAACATTATTCGTTACTTCAACGTTAAAAGCAAACATCGTCGCGATCAATGCGATTACAAGTAATACACTGATCTTCTTTCTCATAACTACCACTCCTTAAATAAAATTTATTTATGTCACATTTTTATTGATGTGAAAACATAACTACTAAAAAAGTTACAAGAGCCGGCCGAAACCGGCCCTTGTTAGTGAAATATTATCAACCAAGATCAACAACCTCTAAAGGCTGTTCATCATCCCCGCCCAAATCAGTTTCTCTTGATTCAGTAAGAATATCACAGGTGTCAAATGTGTAAATTTCCAAAATAGCCTTTTCAAAAAAAGCTTTCATATAATCCACCTCGCTCATCCCGGTTGGTACTCGTTAGCAGCCATACCGTAGTTATACAATGCCTGAACAAGTGTCTTGGCAGCAGAATCACGTCCGGACATCCACTGAACGTATGTGCTTACACTGTAAGATACAGTCTGACCTACCTCTTTACCATCAACATAGAACTTTGCTGTGATCGGTGTTTCAAAAGCATTTGCGGAAATACCTTTGGAGTATACAAAGTAGCAACTACCTGCCTCAACAAAGTCAGCGCTGGTAAAGATTTTGCCGTTAATATCAATCGTAAGATTATCAATATCTTCCTTCGGCGCAGTGAACTTGAAACGAACCTGTACGTAATCCATCAGACTCAGCGTAGCGGTATTCCAATAGTAGTCTGCATCTTTATCGCCGGAAAGAAGTGTAGATACAGCAGTTGCATCCGACATAGTATAATTCTTTCCACCATCTTCATAGCCTTCATTTACAAGACCATCCGTCAATCCATCGAAATACTTCTGTGCTTCTGCACCATAATTAAGAAGATTAATCAACAAATTGCGTAACTTTGTATCATTCTGATATGAAGGATTATTCAACATATTTGTACAATAGGTTGAAACGCTATAAGCATCGTAAGTGCCAATTGCATCGGTAAATTTGTTGCCGCTATAATGCAATTCGGCAGAAATATTCTTACCAATGTCCTGAGGAACAATATTCGTGAATGCAAATGTCCACTTTCCATTCTCGCCTGCTACACCTTCAACATTGAAAGTTGAACCATCCATGGTGAAGATCATATTCGGTGCCATATCTACCGCAGACCCCAAAGTCACTTCATAGAATAATGTAATAGAATCTGTGATGTAAGGTCTTACACTGGTAAAAGGATCTTCAATAGTAATATACTGCACGTCACCAATCTGTTTTCCTTTTTCATCAACCAACATCAAACAATATTCTCCAGCAGGGTAAACTACATAGTTTTTCGTCGGCGTACGATCATCATCTGCCGGCCAAGTGATTGTACCTTCTTGCCCACGTGCAT
>JAFYOJ010000043.1 GCA_017560225.1 Clostridia bacterium | reverse complement strand
TTATAGTAGTGCATATCGCTTACAACGGAGAAGTCGATGCGCAACATGCTTTGTAAGGGGCTTCCCTGGAAGGCTTCCAAGATGGCTGTAAAAGAGTCCAAAATTGCGCCATCAATCTTTCCTTCCAGCAACGTCGCCAGTTTCGGCAGCACTTCTTTCGGGGCGCCATACAGGCTTACCAAAGCTTTCAAAAGGTCAATGTCTTCCTCTTTGATAGCGTTGGCTTTACAAATAGCGGTTAACTCGTGGGGATTCTTCTCACCCATACAGCGAAGCAAGTCGCCTTGTACCGATTCCGATACCCCAAGGCTTTCTAACACACCGGACAAAATACCTAAATGAGAAATATCTAACACGCATTCCGTAGAAATGCTTTGCAAACTTTCTGCCGCCAACATGAGTACTTCATACAAGCTATAGGCATCTAAATCGCCGATACATTCCAAGCCCACTTGTTTGATTTCCTTAAATGAGTGCGTGCCTTTGGATACACGGTACACGTTCTCGTCATAATACACTTTAGAAAGTGTGCCGGGCGCGTCTTTGGTATTCTTCACAATGGACAAAGTCATATCCGGCTTTAAGGCCATAAGTTTACCGTTGGTGTCGGTAAACGTGATAACACTGTCGGAAATGAGAAAATCTTTATTGGATACGTAAAGATCGTATTCTTCAAATTTACTCATTTTATATTGGGCATAGCCGTATTGTTCATACAGGGCACGAAGAAGGAGCGAAATACGTTCTTCACTCTTCATAGGAATATTGGCATTCATGCTTGTCCCTCCCCTTGTTTCATCTTATCCAAGGCAAGGCGATAGCCGCCGCTGCCGTAGTGAAGGCACTTGCTGACACGGCTGATGGTAGCGGTGCTGACGCTGACTTCCTGAGAAATCTTCTGATAATTCTCCCCTTTGTCTAAAAGCACGGCCACCGCCAAACGCTGCGCCATATCCTGCATTTCTTTAATGGTGCAGATATCTTCAAAGAAACTGTAACATTCTTCAATATTGTCTAATTTCAGAATGGTTTCAAACAGTTTATTCATTTCTTCTGTACGTGTATAACCCATTGATTGTATCCCTCCGGAAAATTTTACTACGCCATAGTATCACTTTATCACGGTAAAGTCAATAGGTGAATGCAAAGAATTTTCATGCGGTAGCTAAATTCCCTTTTCGCGGTAGCTTTGCACCCATTTTACACCCATTTAGATACCGCATCCATACACTACCCCCGCCAGCAGCATATATGGCACCAACGGAATCGTGGGATTCCGCCGCCGAAATAGCCAAACGATCAAGCAGAGTACAAAGGAAAGACACAACACCCCTAGCACTTCAGGAAAACCAAAGAAGAAGCCTAATCCAACGCCGATTTTCACATCCGCACCGCCCATGCCCTTCCCCAACATTGCCGGAATGCCCAAAAACAAGAAGGCCGCCACGCCGCCCCCAAGCCACAAGGGCCAAGGCAACGCAAGGCAGCCATATACAAATCCAACAACCACAATGCTGTAACTAATTAAATCCGGTACCTGACGCGTTACAAGATCCCACGCCCCTGCCACCATCATCAGCACAAGCATCATCACCGCAAACAAATTCAACATACAAAAACACCCCCAAATTCATTGAGGGTGTATTCTACAAAACACGTACCACAAGGTCAATTATTTCCCGGGAAATATCAGGGCAACTCAATATAACTGCCTAAATATTGGAACGAACCCGCCTCTTGCTCCAATTCATCCAGAAGCTGAATAAACTCCGGCGCATACACAGAAGCATCCACGTCGAAATAGAACATAAACTCAAAATCACTGCCGGGAATGGTGCGGCTTTCCAACTTGGTCAAATTCAAGCCTAAAGCCTGGAACTTGGACATCACCGAATAAAGGGCGCCGGGTCTGTGGGGAAGCGTCAGCAAAAGGCTGGTTTTGGAAGCGCCGGGGAAAATATCCAAATGCTTACTAATACAAATAAACCGCGTATGGTTATTCTGGCCATTTTGAATATGCCGCTTCAAAATCTGTAAGTTATACAGTTCTCCACACCGCTCCGATGCAATAGCCGCATGATCCGTACGACCGGACTGGGCCACCGTTTTAGCCGCATAGGCGGTATTCTGACAAGGCGTTACCGTAACGCCTTCCAAAGAACGCAAAAACTTAGAGCATTGTGCAATAGCCTGCTCATGGGAATAAACTTGCGTAAGGTTTTCAACAGAAGCCCCTTTGGGCGCCATCAAAGCGTGATCCACGTGTACACGCGCTCCCCGCACGATATAGAAATGATATTGGCTGAGCAAATCATACACTTGGTTTACGGAACCAGCGTTACTGTTTTCTAAGGGTAAAATGCCATATTCGCATTCCCCACTATCCACAGCTTTGAATACATCTTCAAAGGTATTACAGTAATGAATATCCGGAAACTGGAACATTTTCTCGCAAGCACTTTGGGAATAAGCCCCTTCCACACCTTGGCAAGCCACCACGGCTTTAGCGGGAAAAGGTCTGGGCGGTTGTTGAATAATTTCCACAAGGGCTTTGGTCAATTCACTCTCCGATTGAATCTTTTGATGCTGATAGGAACGGCTTACTGCAAACATAGTGGTATACAGCATCCGCATATACCGCTCAAATGCAGGATCAATTTTCTCTGCCAACTGATTGACCACTTGGCGTTCTCTGCCGGAATCATACACCGGAAGATGATTGGCTTTCTTGTATTCCGCTACACCGCAAGCCAGTTTCATCCGTTCTTCAAACAAACGGACCATTTCTGTATCAATACGATCAATTTCACTACGAATATGACTTAAATCCATTTTACTTCTCACCTTGATATTCCACCATATAATCTGCCAATACACAGGCAACGGCACTTTCTACCACCGGTACCGCCCGCACTGCAACGCAAGGATCGTGACGACCGCCGATGACTTGCTCCACTTCACACTGCTGCTGTAAATTCAGCGTAGCCTGGGGCTTTGCAATAGAGGGCGTAGGCTTAAAGGCTACCCGAAGCATAATGGGCATGCCTGTAGAAATACCCCCTAAGATCCCGCCGTTGTGATTAGTCTTCGTTACCACACGTCCCGCTTCATCCGTTGTATATAAATCATTCACTTGGCTGCCATAAGCATCCGCCAAAGCAAAACCATCT
>JAFYOJ010000042.1 GCA_017560225.1 Clostridia bacterium | reverse complement strand
TATCCTATGAATTTTTATCTAAATTATGTCGTGTGATTGCACTATTTTACCGGGACGCGGATTCTATCGGCCTGGTGTATGAAAATAATCATAAAGCAATGACAATAGGGGTCTGGTTACAGGCGGGGCTCATGGCCAGTGGAAAAGAAGTACGATATCAGTCCGGTGTTTCGTTGCCTGCATTTCGCTGGATGATTCGAGAAGGTATTTGCGACGGCGGTATTTACGTAACAGAAGACCGTATCAAAATACTTAATCATTACGGTAATGATCTGAATCGACAAGAACGGAAGAAAATGCATCATTTATATGATTATGCAACGGAAGAAAATCTATCGCCTCGATTCTATGGTGCATTTCCTCTGAATAACCCGGAAGAATACTATTACAGTATGCTGATGCAACATTTTCCGGTCAATTATTATGATTTTTCACGAATAAAGACCAATTATACAAAGGAAAAGAAAGCGCTGTTGATTACGCGGTATATTTTGAAATTTTTTAAAGATGCACCTATTTTTGTTTCACAGTACAGCGGTTATTTATCTGAACGACTGGCGAAACAGCATGATCGGTATATTGTGTATTGCGGGGGTAAAATAGGGGATATGATGGATGAAATGGAACAGTTTATGCATATTCCCGGCGTTTATGAACAGTATTTGATGTATACAGATGAGTTTGCTTTTCATTTAGGTATATTTGCAATGGATGATCAACGAAGCGAAGACGATGAAATGATTTATACCTTTTATAAGGAGATTCCGTGCACCCGGAATTATGGAATTCACGTATTGGGTAAACTTTGCGATTGTTACGGCGTGGACCATTTGTCGGAAGAAGGTTTTGTTCAACGGGATGAGCATGGCCATATTCACATTGCCACGATGCCTGATAAAAATCGTTTGAAAATCTATGTAGAAAGTTTCAACGAAGAATTTGGAAAAGAGCTGCTTACAAAATGGGAAGAAAAGGTGTATGAACTCGGTTAATCTTTAAATTTCAATTGACGAAAGAACTTCCCAAAGGTATAATATTTAGTTGATTATAATATTTTTGGAGGCAGTCCATGAAAACAGGGAAGGGAATCAAAGAGCAATCGATGGCAAAGGGTTTTGCCGTGCTTTCTGTGGCCAGTATTTTGGTCAAGATTCTCTCTTTGTTCTTTATTCCGATTATTCGCAGTTTAATGGGCGGCTCGGCGGGGTATCAGGTGTATTATTCCGCTTATCAAGTGTTTGCATTTGTGTATGTATTGGCAACCGCCGGTCTTCCGGTAGCGATTTCCAAAGTTGTAACAGAATTGATGACCGGCACCGATCACCGTCAAAGCAAAAGGGCCTTTCGCATTGCAAGAACGGCTATGATGGTGCTTGGCGCGGTGCTTACGCTGGTATTATTGATTTTTGCCAAGCCCATTGCTGTGGCAACCGGCTACGAAGATGCCTGGCTGGGCATTGCGGTAATTGCACCGAACATTCTGCTGTGCTCCGTGTTATCAGCCTACCGAGGCTATTTACAGGGACTTAAGAATATGACGCCAACTGCCATCTCTCAAGTTGCAGAACAGTGTGTCCATTTGTTTGTTTCCATAGTAGCGGTACTGCTGCTGCGCAACAAAGGGGTTGTATGGATGGTGGCAGGTGCATCCATCGGAACATTGGCAGGCTCCGTGGTTGCATTATTGGTGGTTTATTATTATTATCATATGCAATGTAGTGCGGATCGCTTTGAAACGGTTATTTGTTCCGGCGAGAACAGAAAAGAAGAACGAAGCCGTTATGTTCGTTTGTTGCTTGCGTACAGTATTCCCATTACATTGTCGGCCGCGATTCAGTACGGCGGCAATTTAATTGATGTATTTATTGTAAAGGGGCGATTGCTTGCGGCCGGTGTTCCGGAGAATCTTGCAGAAACACTACACGGAGATCTTAGTGCAGCCAGACAGTTGATTAACGTGCCGTCATCTCTGGTAACGGCTCTTTGTGTGAGTGTACTGCCTATCATTGCAGGTTTATATGCGCAAAAGAAGAAGAAAGCAGCTGTCGCAAGAGCAGAATATGCCTTTAAACTTTGTTTTATTGTGGCAGTACCGTGTACGGTTGCCATGTGTGCCTTTGCAAAGCCTATTTATCAGTTGTTAGGATTCGGCAGTCACTATCAAATGCTGATGTTGATGTCATTTAGTGTCTTATTGATGGGCATTGTTCATCTTCAATCTTCCATTATGCAAAGTGTGAATTTACTATATGCCTCTGCTGCATTTATGGGCGTCAGTGTAGTTGTTAAAGCGATTTTCAATTATCTTTTAATTGGGATTCCGGGATTGAATATATATGGTGCTGTTTTATCTACGTATATTTCTTATTTGGTGCCCATCGTATTTAATAGCCAAATGATGCTCAAAAAGAGAGGTTTAAAGATCCGAATTTTCTCCGCAATAGCACCGTCTATACTTGGCAGTGCCGTTATGTTGGTTCCGTCCGTTCCTTGCTATATTTTATTGTCAAAATTGCTTGGGGCTTCTTATTTCGCCAATATGTTTGCCTTTATGATTGCAGCAGTCCTTGCTGTCATTGTATATTTTATTGTAATGGTAAAGATTGGCGGTATTTGCAAAGAAGATATCGATTCGATTTCTCCTAAATTTTCAAAATTACTTGGATTGAAAGAAAACAAATAATAGACAACTATAAAGAGGTGTTTGAAATGGGATATAAAGATAATCCTAAAAGAATCGGTGTACTGACATCCGGCGGTGATGCACCCGGTATGAATGCGGCCATTCGTGCTGTTGTTCGTTCCGGTATTTATCGTGGTTTTCAAGTTTTTGGTATTCGAAGAGGTTACGAAGGTCTCTTAAACGGCGATTTATACGAAATGAATTTGCGTTCTGTTTCTGATATTATGAGTCGCGGCGGCACGATTCTGCAAACAGCCAGAAGCAAGGTATTCAACACACCGGAAGGTGTGAAAAGAGCCGCACGCATGGCAGAAGTATTTAAACTGGATGCACTTGTGGTGATTGGGGGAGACGGATCTTTCCGCGGTGCCCGAGATTTAAGTAAAGAAGGCGTGAACGTAGTTTGCATTCCGGCGACAATTGATAATGATATTGGCTCAACAGATTACACCATTGGTTTTGACACAGCACTCAATACGGTAAAGGATGCGATTGACAAGATTAAGGATACCGCATTTTCCCATGAGCGTTGCTCCGTCGTCGAAGTTATGGGACGGGGCGCAGGCTATATTGCCCTGAACTGTGCCATTGCAGACGGTGCGGAAGCTTGTATTTTGCCGGAAAAAGAATTCCATATTGATACCGATATTATTCAACCGATTATCGGTTGTCGAAATCGCGGCAAACACCACTATATTGTACTCATCGCTGAAGGTGTCGGCGGTACCATGGAAATTGCCAAGCAAATTGAAGAAATTACGGGTATTTCCACCAAAGCAACCATATTAGGTCATTTGCAGCGAGGGGGTAGCCCTACGGTGAAAGATCGGGTAGCTGCAAGTTTGATGGCTGTAAAAGCAACCGAGGTATTGGCCAATAATGACGGAAATAAAATTATTGCCATGAAGAACGAGCAATATATTGCCATCGATATTGATGAAGGCATCAACATGAAGAAATATATCGACGAAAGTATGATTGAAACCAGCAAGATGCTTTCTCTGTAAGGAATATAGGTATGATACAAGAGAAAACACTCCAAACATTAGGTTTTGCAGAAATTCGCAGTCGTTTACAAGCGCTGACATCTTGTGAAATAGCTGAACGTTTTGCAAAAGAATTAGTACCGGAAACGGAATTTGAACAAATCAATAAATTACTTAAGGAAACGGAAGATGCGGTGTGGTTCATTACACGCAGAGGACTTCCGCCTTTATCCGGTGTGGCTGATGTAACCGGCGCATTATTAAGAGCCGGTGCAGGGGGTGTTCTGTCTTTAAATGATTTATTAAAAATCGCAGGACTTTTATGTGCTGTCCGAAGAACGAAACAATACTGTTTATCGGTGGACGATGATACGGAAGACGTTAACCGTGTTGCCATTATGATCGGAGAATTATGGGAACATCGACAGCTAGAGAAAGATATTACCCGCAGTATTCTTTCGGATACAGAAATTGCGGATGAAGCCAGTCCGACTTTGTTTGATATTCGGAGAAAAATCCTTCAAGCACAAACGCAAATCAAAGATAAATTAAGCGATATGATTCGCTCTTCTCAGTATGCCAAAGCATTGCAGGATGCGGTTGTAACCATGCGAGGGGATCGCTATTGTGTACCGGTTCGTGCAGATAATCGAAGCGAAATAGCCGGTATTGTACACGATACATCGTCTTCCGGTCAAACGTTATTTATTGAACCTACGTTTGTGGTCGAATCAAATAATAAAATCAGAGAACTTCGTGTGGCAGAGCAAGAAGAAATAGAACGCATTTTACAAAATTTATCATTGCAAGTGGCTGAATGCAGCGAACTATTGCGGAAAGATTTAGAATTGATCTCTTACATTGATTTTCTTTTTGCGAAGGCACGTCTTGGATTAGATATGAAAGCGGTTCGTCCTCTTGTACGTACCTGCGGTGAAATTGACATTATCCAAGGACGAAATCCACTGATCGATAAGCATAAAGTGGTCCCTATTTCTGTACGAATCGGATTCCCGGATGAGAACAATCACATTATTTCTGCTTTGATCGTAACCGGTCCTAATACAGGCGGAAAGACCGTCACTTTGAAAACAGTAGGACTGTTAACCATTATGATGCAATGCGGATTATTGGTACCATGCCAAGAGAAAAGTATTCTGTCTGTTTATACAGGAATTTTTGCAGATATTGGAGACGAACAAAGTATTGCACAGAATTTAAGTACGTTCTCAGCCCACATGAAAAACATCACCCATATTCTTCAGGCTTGTGATCATCAATCCTTGGTCCTGTTAGATGAATTGGGGGCAGGAACCGATCCTACGGAGGGTGCAGCGCTTGCAATGTCCATTTTAGAGTGTTTACACCAAATGGGTACCACAGTGCTGGCAACTACGCATTACAGCGAATTAAAGGTATTTGCGTCCACTACAGCGGGTTTTATAAACGCGTCTTGCGAATTTAATGTAGAATCCTTAAAACCAACGTACAAATTATTGATTGGTATTCCCGGTAAAAGCAATGCTTTCTCCATTTCGGAGAAATTAGGATTAGACCCGATCATTACTTTCCGTGCCAAAGAATTTCTTACCAATGAAGATTTGCGTTTTGAAGATATGATCACAGGTATTGAGAAAAGCCGTGTGGAAATTGATGAGAAAAGAGAAGAAGCACTTCGTTTATACGAAGAAGCGAAGCGACAGTATGAAGAATTAGAAGCAGAAAAAGATCGTTTTGAGGCAGAACGATCCGCTATCTTGAATAAAACCAAAGAAAAAGCAAGAGAAATCACTGCCAAAGCGCGTATTTCTGCCGACAGAATGCTGACCGAAATTCGCAGAGCGTCTATGGATACCGGGCGAAGCAGTGTGAAAAATGCCGAAGATGCGAAATCTGCTTTTGAGAAAGAAACAACGGAATATTTGGGTGAATTGTCCACAGGAATCGGCGGAAGAGGCTCCAATCCCACGCCGCCTGTTGATCTATCGGTGGGCGATCAAGTACGTATACATTCATTAGGTGTAGTCGCTGAAGTACTTTCGAAACCGGATGCGAGCGGCAAAGTGCATTTAAGTGCCGGAATGATGAAAGTGTATTTACCTTTATCAGATTTACAGATTTTGAAGAAAAGCGGAGAAACAAAACCGGCCGCAAGCAGTAAAGGAAGCAAAGCCGGTGCCGGTGCGCTCATGAAAGCAGCTACCATTAAACACGAATTAGATTTAAGG
>JAFYOJ010000041.1 GCA_017560225.1 Clostridia bacterium | reverse complement strand
CGTTTTTGTATATCGAGGAGGTCATTATGGACAATAAAGTTGCACTCATCGGCATTGTGGTCAGCGAGCCGAATTCTGTGGAGCAGATGAATGGCATTTTACACCAATACGCCCCTTATATTATCGGCAGAATGGGCATTCCGTATAAAGAAGCCGGTGTATCTTTAATTAGCGTAGCTTTGGATGCACCTCAAGACGTGATCAGCGCACTGTCCGGAAAACTGGGCGCCTTGGCGGGCGTCAGTGCGAAGACGGTAGCTCCGAAGATTACAGGAAGGGATTAAAATGCGACATTTGATTGACAGACTTTTCCAAGGAGAGCGTTTGACGCGGGCGGAGTTTCAAGACTTGGTGTTGTGCGAAGACCAAGAAATGCTGGAACTTCTGTTTCGGCGTGCCAAGGAACGGACGGAAGAAGTGTTTGGCAATCACGTATATATTCGAGGCTTAATAGAAATTTCCAGTTATTGCAAGCAAGATTGTTTTTATTGCGGACTGCGGTGCTCCAATCATAAGGCGCAGCGGTACAGACTTTCTCCAAACGAAATCATAGCTACCTGCGAGAAGGGATACGAAATGGGTTTTCGCACCTTTGTACTTCAAGGGGGAGAGGATGACTATTACACCGACGACGCTATTTGCGAACTTATCCGGGAGATTTGTTTATCCTGCCCGGGCAGTGCCGTGACACTCTCTTTGGGCGAGAAAGGAAAGCGTGCCTACGAAGCTTTCCGAAAAGCGGGTGCCAGTCGGTATTTACTGCGCCACGAGACGGCAACAGCGGAGCATTTCAGTCGCTTGCATCCGCCTTCTCAACGACTTCAGTCTCGGATGGAGGCCTTGGCAACGCTGAAAGACTTAGGCTTCCAAGTGGGCGCCGGTTTCATGGTAGGATCACCTTTCCAAACGGCGGAAAATTTAGCGGAAGACCTTTACTTCTTGCAGGAATTCAGGCCCCACATGGTAGGTATTGGCCCCTTTATACCGCACCAGGATACGCCTTTTGGCAAGTATCCGGCCGGAGACAGTGGGCAAACGGTTAAAATGATTGCTATTACCAGAGGCATTTTACCCGGCGCGCTCATTCCCGCGACGACGGCGCTGGCCACCCTTTCCAAAGACGCCAGAGGTCGAGCCCTGCAAGCGGGAGCCAACGTGGTAATGCCCAACTTATCGCCGGAAGCAGTGCGGGTAAAATATAATTTATATAACAATAAGCTCTCTACCGGCACGGAGTCGGCGCAGATGTTGGCGGCGCTCCGGGAGGAACTGGAGGGGTACGGACGTAAAATGGATTTAAGTCGAGGGGACAGCCCCTTGTGGAAAGCATAAAGGAGGAATTTATTATGTACGATCGTTTTTCATCAAAAGCGGAAGAATTTATCCATGACGGAGAAATTCAAGAAACATTAGCCTATGCGGAGGCCAATAAACATAATTATGAATTGATTAACAGCCTGATTGAACGAGCGAAAGACTGCAAAGGTCTTACCCACCGGGAAGCAGCGGTGCTTTTGGACTGTGATATTCCGGAACTGAATGAGAAGATTTTTACCCTTGCGAAAGAAATTAAGCAGAAACTTTACGGCAACCGGATTGTTATGTTTGCCCCTTTATACTTGTCCAATTATTGCGTCAATGGCTGTACCTACTGCCCCTATCACGCGAAGAACAAAAATATCTGCCGGAAGAAGCTGTCCCAGGAAGAAATTGTGCGGGAAGTGGTGGCACTTCAGGATATGGGGCATAAGCGGTTGGCGTTGGAATTGGGTGAAGATCCGGTGCATAATCCTATTGAATACGTATTGGAGAGCATTCAGACGATTTACAGTATTCACCATAAGAATGGTGCCATTCGCCGGGTGAACATCAACATTGCGGCCACCACCGTGGAGAATTACCGGAAACTGAAAGAAGCGGGCATCGGCACATATATTTTATTCCAAGAAACCTATCATAAAGACACTTACGAGAAACTCCATCCCACCGGGCCTAAGAGTAACTATGCCTACCATACGGAGGCTATGGATCGCGCTATGGACGGCGGTATTGACGACGTGGGTTGCGGTGTGTTGTTCGGCTTGAATTTGTATCGCTATGACTTTGTGGGCTTGCTTATGCACGCAGAACACTTAGAAGCGGCCAAGGGCGTAGGCCCCCACACCATCAGCGTGCCCAGAATTCGTCCGGCAGACGACATTGATACGAATGAATTTGAAAATGCAGTCAGCGATGAAATCTTCCAGAAGATTGTGGCGGTCATTCGTATTGCAGTACCCTATACGGGCATGATTATTTCCACCCGGGAGTCTGCAAAGACCCGTGCCAAAGTATTGGAATTGGGCGTTTCCCAAATCAGCGGCGGCTCTCGCACCAGCGTAGGCGGCTATGCCGATGAGGGCGAGGAGGAAAACTCCGCGCAATTTGATATCAGTGATAACCGGACGTTGGATCAAGTGGTCAATTGGCTTTTGACCTTAGGCCATATTCCCAGTTTCTGTACCGCTTGCTACCGAGAAGGCCGCACGGGTGACCGTTTTATGCAATTGGTGAAGAACGGTCAGATTGCCAATTGCTGCCAGCCCAATGCGCTGATGACCCTGAAAGAATATTTGATGGACTATGCTTCCCCGGATACGCTGAAGAAAGGCCTGAAAGTGATTGACGAGGAGATGAAGCGGGTGCCCAGCGATAAAGTGCGGGCCATCGCAGAGAAGAATTTAATTGCCATTGAGGCAGGGGAGCGGGATTTCCGCTTCTAAAGAAGGAGGTTTGGGTAAAATGTCTTTACAAGATACCCCCAGAGCATCCCGGCTCCATATCGGGATTTTTGGAAAAAGAAACAGCGGTAAATCTTCTGTGCTGAATGCCTTAACGGGGCAGGAAATTGCCGTAACCTCAGATGTGGCCGGTACCACCACGGACCCGGTGTATAAATCTATGGAAATTCACGGTCTGGGCCCTGTGGTATGGGTGGATACGGCCGGTTATGATGACGTTGGTGACTTGGGCTTGCTGCGTGTAGAGAAGACTACCCAGGCTTTGGAAAAGACGGATATTGCACTGCTTGTATTCGGGTCGATGCCCGATGCGTTGGATGGGGAGTGGGTGTCAAGGCTTAAAGCTTCCCACACACCTGTGATTCCGGTGGTGAGTAAAATGGATATTTTACCCCCCGAAGAAGTTGCTGCCAGACTGAAAGCGGCAGAAGAACTGGTGGGAATCCCGGCGGTGGCCATTAGTAATACTACGAAAGCCGGTATCGATGTGCTTCGCAGCCGTTTGATTCGGTCGCTGCCGGAAGATTATGAATCCGTTTCAATCTTGGGCAATTTGGTTTCGGAAGGGGATAGCGTACTTTTGGTGATGCCCCAGGATATCCAGGCGCCCCAAGGCCGTTTGATTCTGCCTCAAGTGCAGACGTTAAGAGAATTATTGGACCGGAAGTGCATCGCAACTTGTTGCACCACCGATCGCTTGCAAAACACGCTGGCAACGCTTACATTGCCGCCAAAATTGATTATTACGGATTCTCAGGTATTCCGTACGGTTTACGACCAAAAGCCGCCGGAAAGTGCCTTGACGTCTTTTTCTGTGCTGATGGCGGGATATAAAGGCGACTTGAAAACATTTGTAGAAGGGGCCTCCGCTATTGACAGCCTGACGGAACAATCTCGGGTGCTGATTGCAGAAGCTTGTACCCACGCACCCATGTCGGAGGATATCGGCCGTGTGAAGATTCCGGCCATGCTTAGGAAGCGCTTTGGCGCAGGGCTTCAGGTGGATGTGGTGAGCGGTGTGGATTTTCCGGCGGATTTAACGCCCTATGATTTGATTATTCATTGCGGCGGCTGTATGTTTAATCGCAAGTACGTGCTTTCCCGCATTGAGAAAGCGCGGGGACAGGGCGTTCCTATTACGAATTACGGGGTGACCATTGCTTATTTAAGCGGAATTTTGAAGGACGTTGCAATGCCGTAAAATATTGACAAAATATGAACCGTAGGGTATGATAAACTCACATTTTACATAGGAGGTTTTGTTATGGACAGAACAGAAAAGAATTTGAAACTGTTGGCAGTGTTTTCCTACGCAATGATGGCTGCCGGCTTGATTTTGGGTACATCGTATGCGACCCTCATTATGGTGGCGTTGTTGATTGTTGCGGTTGTGCTTTCTAAGGATGCACAGGATGAGGATGCGGTACTTCCGGTTGTGGGCGCACAGGTGTTGTATTTCGGCGTGCAGATTTTCTCTGTTCTGCTGAGCATTCTTGCTATGTTCCTTGCACGCATTGATGAATGGATTGTTCAGCCTATTGCGAAGGAAGAAACACCGAATTATTGGGGAAACAGCTATTCTCAAACATCCGACTGGTTGGATACCACCAATGATGTTTTGGATTTCATTATTTTCCTTGTTTCCATTGCGGCTATCGTGTTTGCAGTAATTGCTTTGGTTGACTTGTTGCGTGGTGCAAAGTTCTCTAAAACGTTGGTTGGCAAGATTGCAAAGCCTTTTACGTGCCGAAAGGAAGTTTACTACTGTGCAAACTGTGGTGAAGCGGTAAAGGGTGAGTTCTGCGGTAAGTGCGGCACGAAGAAAGAGTAAGTGTTTGAGTTGAGAACATGAAGTCAGGGCTGTCTGAAAGAAGACAGCCCTGTTTTTGTTTTTTTATTCAGAATGGTCCTTTGCTTATTTTCTTCTTTTTAACAATTACAAAGCCGGTTACACCACCTATGGCTACAACAGTCATAGCAACGCCAACGATCAAAATAATATCGTCTGCTGTTGGTTGTGAATCGTTTGTATTATCGTTGCCTGCACTAAGCTCCGGAGTTGCCAAGTTTTCGTTTGAAGGCGTAGTTAAGCTTTCGTTTGAAGGTGTAGGTATTGCGATTCCTGCTTTAAGCGTGCATACAGCATAGGTGCTGAAATGAGAAACCTGTGCAGTAATTGTTTTGCCGTCAGCACTTATTTCAGAAATCAGTGGTTCTATTGTGCCATCAGCGTCAACAAAGAAAACGCCTACGTTGGTGCCGAAGCCATCGGGAATATTAAAGATTACGCTTACCGGCTTAGAAGGTTGTATGTCCTGGGTACTTCCGCTTCTGTTGAAAAGCTTGATTTCATAGGCAATAAAATCATTGGCAACTTCTGAAAGGGCAAGACGAACGGTATTGCAATTTGCAGTTGTTTCTGTTATTTGCTCAATTTCTACCAGTACGAGTTCTGAATCAAAGGACCCGGTGGGAGCGTAGATTGATATACCTGTTTTATTGTCGAGATAAGTTGAACCTAAATATTCAACCGATTTTTCTCCACAGATCGTACAATATCCCGTTTTTGTTGCGTCACGTCCCAGATGTAAAGATGTGTTAATTGTGAAATTGTCAAAATTATGCGTATGGTCCGTTGTGGAGGCAATACCGGTGCTGTTATATACAACAATTACATCCTTGAATATATCTTCAACTATGCCTAAATCGTTTGTTTTATCGATCGATATCTTTTTATATTCGGCCTCGGTTCCTTCAAAATAAATCATTCTTAAGGTTGATGGGAAACATTCTCTTTTGAAACTTTTAACTGACTTTGGAATAAAAACGCGCACTAAGCGAGTCCCTGCAAACGTATATTTTTCAATCGCGGTTATCCCTTTGGGTATAACGGCCTCGGTTATGTCCGTTGAATCAAATGCCGCTTCGCCAATATACGTAACGCTTGAAGGAATATTGATTTTTGAAACACCGGAATCAAAGAACGCCTTCTCTTCTATTGTTTGCAAGGTGCTTGGCAGGGTTACCGTCTTTAACTCTCTGTTCGATTCAAAAGCACTTTCTCCAATTACGGTAACGCCTTCGGGAATATTTACTTCTTTTAAAGCGCACCGAAGGAATGCTGAATTACCGATTGCTGTAATTCCCTTGCCAATAACTACTTCCTCTAAGCTGTCACAACGAAAAAAGGCATAATCTGATATTTTGCCAAGGCTCGCAGGAATAGTTACCTTCTTTAAGTTTTTGTCGCTGTGAAAAGCATCGGCAGTGATTGTTTTCACACTTTCAGGAATAGTATAGTCGGTGATTTTATTAGATTGTGGGAATCTTATCAATTCCGTCTTGTCTTTGTTAAACAAAATTCCGTCTTCGGAAGAAAAGTTTTTGTTTCCGGGTGCAACATTTATTTCTTGCAAATCATCGCAAAAAGCGAACACCTCTGTACCCATTACAGCAACACTTGCAGGGATATTTACGGTTTTAATATCATTACACGATTTAAAAGCTTCTGCGCCTATTTCAACAACACCGTCAGGAATGTTTATTTGTGTAACACCCTGAAGGTTGAAAAATGCTCTGTATCCTATTTTCTTCAACGTGTTTGGAAATTCAATCGAAGTAATAGTAAGGGGACTGCCGTATAATGGAGACTCAAAAGCATTATCAGCAATTTCAACAACGGGATATCCACCCAACTGTGACGGGATTACTACGTTGCCTGAAGAAATATGCTTCGTAATAACCGCACCGCCATCTTTAATTACGTAAGAAAATTCGTTGTTTTCTGCATGAATTGTCATTGGAATGCAAAAAAACAAGCTCAACACTAACATAATAGTTACAAACCTTTTCATTCGTATTTCTCCTTCATAAATATTATAAAAAAATTATATCACCTCAAGATGTAAAACGCAAACATAACTACCGGCACGGCCGGTAGTTATGACTCCGCACTTTGTATCACCGCATGTGCTTAATAAAAAATCTTCTTCTCGTTCCGCAAATCCCGTACAATTTCCAGGGCTTCACCGAATCTCTGGAGATGCACGACCTCTCTCTCCCGAAGGAATCGCAAGGGTTCCAATACGTCCGGATCATCACACATATCAATCAAATACTCATAAGTTTTCTTGGCTTTCTGCTCGGCGGCAAGATTCTCCGTTAAATCCGTAATGGGATCACCTTTAGATTGAATAGCGGCCGCTGTAAAAGGCACGCCGGCTGCATTCTGGGGATAAACACCGACACCGTGCTCCACATAAGAAGCATCGTAGCCTGCATCCCGCAGCATTTTACAATCCGCACCCTCCAAAAGCTGAGAGCAGATGGTGCCCACCATTTCTAAATGCCCCAATTCTTCCGAGCCGATGTCATTGAGTAAAGCTCGAGTCTTCCCATTGGGCATGGTGAAACGCTGGCTCAAATACCGAAGGGCTGCCCCCAACTCACCGTCAGCACCGCCGTACTGGGTAATGATTAACTTTGCCATGCGGGGATCCGGCTTCTTGATGTTTACAGGGAAAGCAAGTTTCTTCTCATATAACCACATCTTACTTGCCACACTCCTTTCTCTGCCACGGCCAGGGGTCGTCTACCCAATCCCATTTGTCATCGGAACCGCTGTATTGATAGGCAACTAAGGGGCCGAACATGGCCTGATAGGTGTCGGACAATACTTTTCGCTTGTTTACAATGTTGTTGTACAGACGAATGGTTTCCTGATCTTCCGGGTGGGTATCCAAATACAAATTCAGGTCGTTTAGGGCGAAAGTAAGCGCCATTAATTCACAAGACATCTTCTCTTTATCCACGAAGATCACCTCCCGGTTTGCAGCAGAAAGGCCCTTCGTAGGGCATATTCAAAGCGGGATAAACGGTGCCGTTCTCAAATGCTTCGCAAATGGAATACATGGTACAATTTTCCGGCTGCCGATTGACAAAAACGGTGGCCAGCGGCGCTCCGTACGTCGTACAATTTGTTTCAAACATGGACGGATCGTCCATTGGAATAGACATATAATCGGGACAAAGCCCGTTTTTCTTCATAGAACTCCCTCCGTAAAAATTCAGTTCCGTATTATCCTATGATTTTAGATAGAAATATGATAAACTATCTATGTCAGAAAGGGGACAGGACCGTGAAAGAGAAAGTCAATAAAACCAATGCCATGCGCATGTTAGATACCGTGAAGATTCACTATGATTACAAAACCTATGAACCGGATGAGAACGATTTGTCCGGCGAGCATTTGGCCGCTCAACTGCAAATGGATCCTGCCATGATGTTTAAGACTTTGGTTGCAAAAGGGGATAAGACCGGCTATGTGGTGGCGTGTATTCCCGTGGGGGAGACGCTGGATTTGAAGGCTTTGGCTCGCGTGTCGGGGAACAAGAGTGTGGAAATGCTGGCTGTAAAAGATTTATTGGGTGTAACCGGCTATATTCGGGGTGGTTGCAGTCCTATTGGGATGAAGAAACATTTTCCTACGTATATTGATGAAACTGTCATCTTACACGAAACGGTAGCGGTGAGTGGCGGTATTCGGGGGATTCAATTGCTGCTGGCACCGGATGATTTGGTACGCGCGGCAGAAGCCACGGTCTGTGAACTTACTGCGATACAATAACGATTGCGGTACCTTCTCCGATTTGAATGGTGGGACTTTGCGCATCCCGGGGGATGACGTTGCTGACGCCAAGGGGGAAATCGTTGGTGAGGGTGGCATCTTCTAAGGGATACGCCAGCCCGGATAAGGTGACGTGGCGCAATTGGTCGCCCCAGGAGAGTACCGATACGATGGTGCCCGGAATAGGGGATAAGGTTAAAATGTTGTCTTTCAGTACGTAGAGGCGTTCATTCTGTCCAAACAAGACACAAAGGCCGCCTTTCTCGGCTACATAAGCTCCTGCGGCTAAATTGCCTAAGAAATGGTCGGTGCGACCGCCTAAGACGCCTAAGAAAATAAAATTGACGTAGCCTCGCTGAATGGCGAATTTCACGGCGTACATCAAGTCGGTATCGTCTTTCTCTTTGGGGAGCGTAATTGTTTCGAAATCACCTTGGGGAATGGGACCTTCCCAAGAATCAAAATCACCCAAAAGTACGTCGAAGTGAATACCTGCGGATTGAACGTGAGCAAGACCGCCGTCACACACAATGACGAAATCACGGTCTGAAATCACTTCGTGACCGGTGAAGACAGGTGCGGCACCGATGATGATACAGCGTTTATTCAATTCTAATTGATCGGTAAACATTGGGAAATTCCGCCCTCCTGCGTAGAATACGGTCTTTATTGTACACGGCATTGGGGTAAAATACAAGTTGATATTTCTACGGTGATGTGATACAATTTTTACGATTTGAGGTGAAATTATGGGGAAGAAGAAAACAAAAGAACAGAGTGTTTGGCAACAGAGAAAGACCACGCTCCTTTATCTGATTGTTTTAGTGGTCGTGATCATGGTAATGGTGATGTCTGTTCGTTCCATTATTTCCTATGTAGAAACCAATGATATATCTTCCTCTGAAGAAGAACAAGGCGTGTATAAGAATAAGTATAATGCATCTCGCTTTTTCTTCCGCTTATACTACCCTGATCAATGGTACGTGAATGCAGATGCGAATGGTTTTATGCTGGATGATACCAAGAACCTGGTGTTGGAGTTATATCCTTTGGTGCAAGTATTGCATACCGATGCACCTACGTCTTCTCCGGATTCGGAGACCGCTTCTACTATGGTACGGGATCCTTCTTTAACTGCCAGTTTCTATTATTATGCTTATAGTGAAGAACAAAAGCAATGGATGGAGGAACATCCTTCTGATGGACCTGTTTTGTCTGCTGATTTGACAGAGGTTGAAAGCAAGACGGATTTGGATTTATTAGATAAGATTACCCGGGACGTTTATGCGTCTATGGTCAGTACGTATGATGCACAAAAGTATACGTTTAAAGAAGAATTTTCCAACTATGAAACTCAGGATATAACATTTGGCCATTTTACCTACCAACTGAAACAAGAAGATGGCACGTATGACGCAGATGTTTATGTGGCGGTTCGCGCCAGTAACTACTACGTAATTGTGTACGAGGGACTGCATACAGAGGAGGAGAATGCGTACGGAACCCATCAGAAAGTGTTTAAATCTATGCTGGAAGGTTTCCGATTCTCCGTGTTTGATGATTAATTTCAAAATTTTGTAAATTTATACAAGGATTTTTACTATTGGACGGCGAATAATATTTAGACGGCGTTCTTGTAGTCGTTTTGATGTCGTTTGGAAGGGAGTTGAACTGCACGTGATTCCACAATCGCAGATTGATGAAATTATTGAACGGAATGATATTGTATCGGTTGTAAGTGAATATGTGAAGTTGACTCGCAAAGGCGGCAATGATTGGGGACTGTGTCCGTTCCATAACGAGAAGACCCCTTCTTTCTCCGTGAATGAGAACAAACAAATCTTTAAGTGCTTCGGTTGCGGCAAGGGCGGTAACGTTATTCATTTTATTATGATGGCAGAGAGCCTGGATTACGTAGGTGCCATTGAATTCCTGGCAAACCGAGTGGGAGTCCGTCTTCGCTATGACGGCAAAGGTCCTGACGATGAGAAACTGAAATTAAAGAATGATATTCTTTCTCTCAATAAGACGGCGGCTCGTTTCTTCTATGAGAATTTGAAGAAGTCTGTGGTGGCACAAGAGTATTTTAAACGCAGAGGGATTCCGGTTGAAATTGTGAAGAAATTTGGCTTGGGTTTTGCCAATGATTCTTGGGGCGATTTGCTGAAATTCTGTACAGAAGGCGCTTTAGCGGTGAAACCGGAATTTTTATTACAAGCCGGGCTTGTGTTGAAATCGGAGGAGAAATCTCGGTATTATGACCGTTTTCGCAATCGTGTAATGTTTCCTATTTTTGATGTATCCGGAAACGTAATCGCTTTCGGCGGTCGTGTGTTGGATGACTCGAAACCTAAATATTTGAATTCTCCGGAGAATCCGGCGTACAGTAAAGGGTATCACCTTTACGGCTTAAATTTTGCCCGGAAAGCTAATTCCAAGCGGGTTATTATTGTAGAAGGATATATGGATTGTATCGCCCTTCACCAGAAAGGGATTTGCTGGGCAGTTGCATCCTTGGGAACAGCCCTTACGCAAAATCAAGCCCGTTTATTGAAACGGTATTTTGATGAAGTCCTTATTGGTTACGATGCTGACGGTGCAGGACAGAACGCTACCATTCGAGGTTTGGATATTTTGGCGGCACAGGGATTGCGTGTGAAGGTGCTTGATTTGAGTGTGGTAGACGCCTCTGTGAAGGATCCGGATGAGTTCCTGCGTGTACACACAGCGGACGATTTTATGAAAGTGGTGGACAAGGCCAAGTCCTTGGTTTCTTTCAAGATTGAGAAACTGGCACAGGAATTTTCTCCTCGGGATCCTGCTTCCAAAGTGGATTTCTTAAATCGCGCAGCTACAATTATCGGGAAAGAACCGACGGCTTCTGCCAGGGCTTATTATATTCAAGAAGTCAGTGAGATGTACGGTGCGGACCGTGAAGCTCTTCGCTTGGATGTAGAGAGCGTGTTGGGCGGGAAGTCTTTACAAGGACTTCAGGAGGAGAGCCGGACGCGTTCTGCCATTAAAGCACCGAAAGCGGATACACAAGAAACGGACAAGCCCGTTCTTTCAAAGGCGGAAATGGAAGTGGATTTGTTGGAGAAGCGGTTGATTCTTTGCCTTGCAGACAATGTGCGAGAATTTGATCGTTTTACGAAAGGACAAGTATACGCCTTCCTGCTGGCAGAGAATCAGGCTTTATTTCAAAAATTAGTGGCGCGGTATGGGGAAGGACAAGGTATTAGCCGTGACGCGGTGTTAGCGTCTGCTTCATTGGATAGTGCCAGTGCGGTAATGAAAGCGTGGGATACCGCACCGGAAGGTACGCCCATTGGGGAAATTTTGAAACAGTTAAATCGATGCAGAGTTACAATCCAAAGACAAGCGTTGCTGAAACGGATTGCTGCGACTGAAGATATGCAAGAAAAACGAAAATTGATGGAAGAAATGCACAAATTGAATGTAGGTTCCAATCGAGATACACAAAGTGGAAAGAGGTAATGCGAAATGGCAAAGAAGAAAGCAGAGAACACAGAAGTGGCAGAGATTGCACAGGAGGTTGCAGCGCCCGCTGCCGAAGAAACGCCTGTGAAGAAAACGAAGAAGACACCGGCGAAGAAGAAAGAAGTGACTGCGCCGGAAATGGAAGTTGTAGAGGAGAAAGAAACGCCCAAACCTGCGAAATCCGGCAAGAGCAGCAAGAAGAAAGCTGCGCCTGCACCGGAAATTGCAGAGGAATTCTTCCTGGAAGAGCCGGAAGAAGAGAAGTCTTTTGACGATTTGACAGATGATTTGTTTGCGGATGATGAATTGGATGATGCTGCCATTGAAGCACAATTGGAAGCGGCTGCGGATGCATTGGATCCGGATTCCATTGAATTTGACGCAGAAGACTTTGAAGAAGATTTAGAAGATATTACGAATATGAAAGTTCCGGACGATGCCTATGCTTCCGGTACCGGAGATGATTATGGCAAAGAGGATCAAGATGACCGGTATCGGGGAGCTTCTCACGGAGAGCCTGTAGATAAGACCTATTTTGAGGGCAATGCTTTGGTAACCGGTCTTTTGGAGCGGGGCAAGGCAAAAGGTGTGCTTACTTTCGACGAAATCAATGCGGTTATGGACGAAATGGAAATGGACGCAGAGATTATGGAGAAGATTTACGAAGTAGCGGAGCAAATGGGCATCAACGTTGTGGGTGACCTGGATGCCAATGGCGAAGAAAAGCGCCCGGATGCAGACTTTGATAGCTTGGCCGATGGTGTTGGCTTGGAAGACCATGTCCGTATGTACTTAAAGGAAATTGGTAAAGTACCGCTGCTTTCTGCAGAGGAAGAAGTAAGTCTTGCGATTGCCATTGAACAAGGTGACGAGTATGCGAAACAGCGTTTGAATGAAGCCAACCTTCGTCTTGTTGTTAGTATTGCAAAGCGCTATGTGGGTAAAGGCATGCAATTCTTGGATTTGATTCAAGAAGGTAACTTGGGTCTTTTGAAAGCCGTTGAGAAGTTTGACTACCAGAAGGGTTACAAGTTCAGTACCTATGCAACTTGGTGGATTCGTCAGGCGATTACAAGAGCGATTGCAGATCAAGCAAGAACCATTCGTATTCCCGTACACATGGTAGAAACCATTCATAAACTTCACCGTGTATCCCGTCAGCTTTCTCAGGAATTGGGTAAGGATCCTTCTCCGGAGCAAATTGCAGAAGAGATGGGAATGAGCGTAGACAAGGTGCGTGAGATTATTAAGATTTCGCAGGATCCTGTATCCTTGGAAACCCCGGTGGGTGAGGAGGAAGACAGTCATATCGGAGACTTCATTCCTGATGATGACGCACCGGCACCTTCTGACAGTGCAGCTTCTACATTGCTTCGTGAGCAACTGATGGAAGTGCTTCAGTCTTTGACACCCCGTGAACAGAAAGTGTTGAAGCTTCGTTTTGGCTTGGAAGATGGACGTCAGCGTACGCTGGAAGAAGTAGGTCGGGAGTTCAACGTAACCCGTGAGCGTATCCGTCAGATTGAGGCGAAAGCCCTTCGGAAACTCCGTCATCCCAGCAGAAGCAAGAAACTGAAGGATTATATTGATTAAGAGATATCAGGATATCATCAAAAAGGGGTGTGGCCAATGCCGCACCCCTTTCATATTGGTATTTATTTTAATTTGCTAAGCTTTGTCACGTTTGCGATGACA
Organism: Clostridia bacterium; assembly: GCA_017560225.1. Taxonomy (GTDB): domain Bacteria; phylum Bacillota; class Clostridia; order UBA1212; family UBA1255; genus RGIG9099. The sequence goes on along the minus strand of JAFYOJ010000041.1, from coordinate 1,553 downwards.
ATGAGCGTGGTTTCTGCATCTAAAATTTGTTCCGGATTGATCGTAACATTTACCCGTCCTTCTTTCTTGATGGCCACAACGTTAATTCCGTATTTCTTCCGCAAATTCAGTTCGATTAAATTCTTGCCGATCCATTCTTCTTTCACGTCAATTTCTACCATGGATACGTCCTTGGACAGGGAAATCATATCGATAAATCCTGAACTGAGCAAATTCTTAGCTAAACGGATTCCGGATTCGTTCTCGGGAAATACCACTTGATCGGCGCCTACGCGCATAAATATTTTTTGATGCATTTCGCTGCCGCACTTTGCAATAACGGTCTTAACGCCGGCTTCTTTACAAAGTGTAATGGCCATTACACTGGCTTCTAAATTGCCTGCCATACAAACAATTACCGTATCAATGTTCCCAATCCCCAGACGGTCAATCACTTCGGGAACAGTTACGTCTGCGCATTTGCAAACGGGCAAATAGGCTGCAGCGTCATTTACGATTTCTTCCCGTGTATCAATGGCAATGACTTCCATGCCGCTGTCAACAAGTTCACGGGCAACGGCGGTGCCGTATCTTCCAAGCCCAAAGACTGCGTATGTTTTCTTCTTCTGCATAACTCTTCTCCTTTAACCAATACTAATTTCTTCTGTTGGCTCTGATATCACGTTTTGGCTGGCATTTTGGTTGCCCAGCGCCAACGCTAAAGATATAGGCCCCACTCTGCCTAAATACATCGTTGCAATAATAATGAGTTTCCCCAATCCATTCAAACTTGCTGTGAAGTTTCTTGAAAGCCCTACCGTTGCGGTTGCGCTAAACGATTCATAGATGACATCTAATACAGGTGCGTCACTGGCCGCCATTAGCAACAAGGTGGAGGTAAAACAAATGGAAATAAAAATTACGGAAACCGCTACGGCTTTGCGAATGGCGTACGGGGAAAGACATCTTCCAAATGCTGTAGCGTTGTTTTTATTTTTCACCGTGGCAATGGCAACAAATACCAGTACTGCAACTGTAACGGTTTTCATACCACCGGCCGTTCCAACGGGAGAACCCCCAATGATCATGAGAAGCAGGGACACCCAAGCGGAAGCATTTGTTAAATTTTCTTGCGGAACAGAGGCAAAACCGGCTGTTCTTGTGGTAACAGATTGGAAAAGGGAAACTTGCAGTTTATCAAACAAAGACAGGTTTCCCATTGTCGAAGGATTGGTATACTCAAAAATGAATATCAATACCGTACCAATGACGATTAATCCTGCTGTCACCGTCACTGCAATTTTGGTATGCAGCGTCAAGTGGCGAAAGATTTTTCGGCTTCTTGCCGTTCTGCTCTTGAGTACCCGCAGCACGTCCCACCATACGATATATCCAATACCGCCCAGTACAATAAGGGCGATAGTCACAAAGTTAATTAGGGGATGGGTTGCGTAATTACAAAGGCTGTTGTCGCTGATAATATCAATACCCGCGTTGCAAAATGCAGATACCGCGGTAAATATCGAAATCCAAATGCCTCTAACACCAAATTCAGGTACAAATACAAGCATATA
>JAFYOJ010000040.1 GCA_017560225.1 Clostridia bacterium | reverse complement strand
GTAAGACCAACCGGCCTCCGTCCAAATCAAATTCGGGTCTCCCGGATATACAGTCCAACTGTACCAATTCCAATTTGGGTCGGACACGCCGAAGCGCAATCCTGCAGCCATATCAGATTCCGTGTAACTTTGATTGCCGATCCATTCACCATGGATAATCTTGTCGCTTACTACGGTGCCCGGAATATTGGAATCTTTATTCCCCATAATATTGACATTCCAATAGATCTTACCGGCATCCGTCTTTCCTTCCGTTTCTTCGCTCCCCTGCACACCCCATTTCGTCACGCGGGTGTCCCCGGACTCTTCCGGTTGTTTCTGTACAACGACCGAAATCTTACCATCAAAATCCAAAGGTTCTTCTTGCATAGGAAAATGGATGCCAAGGGTGGCACTAATGGTAATCTCCGTGTGGCTGTTAATATGTTCATTAAAGACAAGGGTGATCAAACCTGTATCCGTCACCGTCCAACTACCCACGTTGGTTCCATCTTTCAGAATAAAATCGCCTGCACCGCCATCCACAATGAGCCCATCTGGCACCTGATACTGATAGGTTCCCGGTGTAAAGCCTTTGGGTGCGGTAAAACTAATGGTGAGCTTATAGCCTGTGTCCGCAATAACAATATAATGCCCTTGATCATCCTTCGGGCGTTCTTGATTGTTCTTATCCAGAAGCGTAAAGAAATAGTTGCCCTCGTTGACTTCCAAATAAGATAACAAATCTTGAACCGTACGGGAGGATCGCAGCGAATAAGTCCGTGCCGCTTTCTTCTGCACAGTCTCCCCTTCCATAATGAAAAATGCAGGACCGTTGGAAATATCCAGCAAAACGTCTTTCGATACGGATTGGTGCAGAAGACCCCAACCGGCAATAGAAGCATCCGCCATAGACAAGAAACTGCCTTGCACGGCATTCTCTACGTCGCCGCGAATAACGTAAATCGACGCATGCTGTACTTCTGCCACAATACCTACCGTGTTATCTTTAAAGAACACTAAGTCCCCGCAAACCGGTGTATACTGAAGAGCAGGAGCATATTTACCCAATTGCTTCCACTGTTCTGCCATAGAGAACGCACCGGTATTCAGCGGAAATTCCTCTGAATCCGCGCCGGCATAATGCAGACAGAAGGATACAAAAGTGGCCGACCAGCCACCATAAGGTGTGCCATACCATGCACCGTATCGCGTATAGCCATGTCGCACACCTTTTTGATTCACTTCAAAGTTGAGCCTACTTTCCGTATATCCTACTTGAGTTTTAGCAATCCCCACCAAGTCTTGACTCAGATTTCCTGTGTACGGATAATCTTTAAACAGATTCTGCCAATCCAGTTGCGTTTCCACATCGGCGGTTTTATCTGCATAGCATTCAATGGTATGGGTATGTTCTTGATATCGACAGTTTGCGCCCTCTTGACAAGATTCATCATGGGTATGTTCCGTAATCTTACAGTCGGCATTGCCCGCCAAAGTCAATCCGGGCCGTCGCAATGTCCAAAATACATCCAAGGAAACCAAAAGGGAGAGTGCCAACAGCATAGCAATCAACCGCGTTCTTCGTATTCTTATTCGTTTCATTTTCCGCAGGCTTTCGCCCAAGATATCCTGCACGACGCTCCCTCCTTTCGGTTAAATTCTATTCAGTGCATTAGTAGATCAAGCCAAATTTCCGAATCGGCCAAACTTTTATAAAGACTTTTCCAATAATATCTTCTCGCTCAATAGCACCAATCACCGAATTGCGACTGTCAACTGAATTAGAGCGCCTGTCCCCCAGCACAAAGTAACTGGTACCGGGCACTTCGTAAGGGAATTCCAAATCACAATCCCCCAGTCCTTTATCGGTTACGTACGATTCTTCCAGCAATTCGCCATTTACATAAACGTTTCCCTCTACGTCAATGACAACTTCGTCCCCCGGCAAGGCGATGACACGTTTCACCAAAATCTTTCCCTGATAGTAAAAGCCAATCAAGTCGCCGCGTTCAAATTTCTTTGTCTTCAAAAGAACAACGATTTCATCGTGTTCCAAGGTAGGAGACATACTGTCTCCGGAAATTTGAAGAATTGGCAGAAATAATGTGGTGATTAAAACAGCCACTGCTGCAACCACCAAGAGTACGGAAACCGTACCCACAAGGGCTTGACGGTAATAGGTACCTTTTCGAATTCGTTTCCGTTCATTTTGAATCTCTGTTAAAGAAGGAACCGGCACTTCTCTTACTTGTTTCTCATCCATTGTCGGTGCCCTCGCCTAAAGTACGTTGTTTCTTTTGTTCCAGTGCTGTAATTTCGGCTTGCAATTGTTGCCACTTCGCATACGCCTGCTTGTAATGTTTCTTGAGCGCAGTAAATTTCTTCTTGCCATCTTTAAGAATGTCCTGCACTTTTTGTTCTGCTTCTTCGATTCTCCGGGCACATTCTTTCTCAGTGTCTTCTTTCATACAAGCAATTTCCCGCAAATACACATCGGCGGTCATTTGTGCCACGGAAAATACGTTTGTAACCGACATGGACGCATCCGCGATAGAACCAGCCAGGGAAATTCGTATCCGCTGATTTTGGATTTCATTTTTAAGGTTGTCAATTTCTCCTTGGAGTTCTTGTTCGTTTTTCTTTAACTGATAGATGATGTCCACAAGCTCACGCCGGTTCATTCGTTTCAGTTCTTTCTCAAGCTGAATCATACTGAACCTCCACGAAAATCGTTATGGACGCCAAGCGCCGATCCGGACGTTTGATTGCTTGTACATCTTTCGAACTCCACGCTCAGAATGGTCTTCAGTGTATGCACAGCACGCTCATCCAGTGCGGTTAGCATCGTACAAATTTCATAGCACTGGTTGTCAAAAACGGTAATGTCCGTATCGTACACCTGCTTTAGATTCAGCAGATTGCAAATCTTCACCACGGTTTCGTAGGAGGTGCCTCCAATTCCCTTGGATAATGCATTGGAAAGCGTGCTATAAGGAATGCCGCTCTTTTCAGAAAATTGGCGCACACTCTTATACTGCTTTTTGATTTCAGCTTTAATCAGTTGTGTAATCGTGTCCAAAAAAATTCCGCCTTTCTTGCTTCGACTCTATACCTGTGTGGTTCTGTCATAGGGAAAGACATTGTAACACCATCAAAGGAGAATTTCAACAATTTTTAACGGAATTCGGTGAATTATTTTCATTTCATTACTTTTACAAAATGGAACATCTCATCCGGTCCCTCATTAGAGTCTTGTTCTTCCCCGTCGGGCGTGTTCCGGTCCGGTTGAAAATATGCACACCAAAACTGATCAATTTGAAATCCACATTTATTGACGTAAAAATGGATGTTGCGCTTGTCAAAATAAGGGGTACACGTCTTCCAAACCACGGTTTCCGGATGAAGCGCTTCCGCTTTAAGCCATGCACCATAACCAATACCTTTACTATGTTCCTCCGGCAACGTAAAGAGTATTTCTAATTCATTGTGATGGGTTTCCGGATCGATTTTCAAGATCATACCACCCACCATTTTACCCGCCGCAACAATTCGATAGGTTTCGTTTTGCGGGTCGTCGATACAGTGTTCAATGGTTTTGCGGGAAATAATCTCGCCATCCTCGTTCAAATGGTCATCACGCTCGCCAAATTCCAGCATGGCGCCGTGCTTAAAAGCCCATTGATTGTCTAATATAAATTGTTCCCGATCCTCAGCCGTGAGTGGCACAAGGGTTACGTTTGTATGTTTCATTGGGTACCTCCTAAAAAACAAAGCCCGAGATATTGCAAATACAATACCCCGAGCTCACTCGGACACCTAATCCGGCAATTGAACGCTACGGCGTTCTGCCTCCGGTGACATAAATAGATTGAAAATTATTCCCACTCGCTCCTGAAAAACAAATCTTAAACAGATTTGCTTATGGGATTTAGCTCAAGGTCTTAGGATTATTTCCATTATTCAGACAGCAGAGGCTATCTGATTTTTTGTTGCCATACTGTTGCCAAAGTTGAGATCGTAACAGCGGCAAAATCCTTTAGATTATTTACATTATATCAGATATTACAGTGATTTTCAATACTTCGAGAAAGGTTGATACGATCAAAGGCTCCCTC
>JAFYOJ010000039.1 GCA_017560225.1 Clostridia bacterium | reverse complement strand
GGTCATCCAGTGAGAGAAGGCCCAATAAGACAGGGCACCTAACGTCATTATGCCGGTGCCCATCTGTAAACCTGTTATTTTCTTCTTTTTCTTCAAGTGCCGTCTTCCCTTTCCCAAATTACTTTTGGGAATAGGTTGCCCGGTAAAATGATTTTTAAACCTTATCGTACACTAAACAAAATATCGCCATACGTAGGATAGGGATAATACTGTGTTCCCATCATTTTCTCCGCCGCATCTGCAGATTCCCGCAGTGTCTTCATCAAAGGCAGTGCCTTTTCTTTATAGAAGGTGGCAGATGCCTGTGCATCGGTGATATGATGGCTTTCTTCGATGACCGCATGCAGTGCTTCGGAAGTTTCATACATTTCACGGGCACGGGCAGAAAGTTCGGAAATCAGTTTCTCCTGAATGCCCGTATCTGCAGTGGATACAGCTCCTTTCGCCGCCATGACAGAATCGCCTAATGCTTTAATATAAGAAAATACCGCCGGCACCAAATCATGGGTTGCCATATCCACCATGGTCAGCGCCTCTACATTGATGGTTTTGCTGTAATTCTCCAGCATAATATCGCAACGTGAGCGAATTTCGGTTTCCGTAAAGACCTTATGACGGGCAAACAAATCTACGTTCTTCTGACTGGTATAATACGGAAGGGCATCGGCAGACGTGGGCAAATTCAAAAGGCCGCGACGCTTTGCTTCTTCCAACCAATCCTCTGTATAACCGTTTCCGTTGAAGATAATCCGCTTGTGTTCCCGGATGGTTTTCTTAATTAAACGATTCAAGGCCGTCTTAAAGTCCTTTGCACGCTCCAACTTATCGGCAAATTCCATTAAAACATCTGCCACGATGGTATTGATGACAATATTAGGACCTGCAATGGACAAAGAAGATCCGGGCATACGGAATTCAAACTTATTACCGGTAAAGGCAAAGGGAGATGTTCTGTTTCGGTCCGTGTTATCCTTGGGGAATGTGGGCAGTGTGTGTACGCCAACTTCCAAATCCACTTTCTTCTTACTTACGTAGTGAGAACCCTTCTCTACCGCGTTCAAAACTTCCGTCAATTCGTCGCCCAGGAAAATAGAGATTACCGCAGGCGGTGCTTCGTGGGCACCCAAACGGTGATCGTTTCCGGCCGTCGCCACAGAAACGCGAAGCAAATCCTGGTGTTCATCCACCGCTTTCAATACGGCGCACAGGAACAAAAGGAACTGGGCATTCTCGTAAGGCGATGCACCGGGCTTTAATAAATTCATACCTGTATCCGTTTCAAATCCCCAGTTATTGTGTTTACCGCTTCCGTTTACGCCAGCAAAAGGCTTTTCGTGCAGCAAGCAAACCATATTATGACGAGCAGCCACTTTCTTCATTACATCCATAATAATCTGGTTGTGGTCAGTGGCAATGTTGGTGGCGGTGTACACCGGTGCCAATTCGTGCTGAGCGGGAGCGGCTTCATTGTGTTCGGTTTTGGCTAAAATGCCCAACTTCCATAATTCTTCATTCACTTCGCTCATATACGCCTTAACACGAGGCTTGATGGAACCGAAATAGTGTACATCCAATTCCTGTCCTTTCGGGGGAACGGTACCAAAGAGCGTACGACCGGTATACACCAAGTCTTTTCGCTTGTCATAGACAGATTTATCAATCAAGAAATATTCCTGTTCCGCACCCATAGTAGCGGTTACATGCTTCACGTCATTATGACCAAACAAACGAAGAATCCGTACCGTTTGCTCACTCAAAGCTTCCAAGGACTTCAAAAGCGGCGTTTTCTTATCCAGGGCGTCACCGCCGAAGGAACAGAATACCGTAGGAATACATAAGGTGTTTTCTTTAATAAAAGCATAAGAAGTAGGATCCCAGGCGGTATAACCACGAGCTTCAAAGGTAGCACGAAGACCGCCGGAAGGGAAACTGGAAGCATCGGCTTCACCCTTTACTAACTCTTTGCCGGAGAATTCCATAATAATATGGCCTTCTTTGGTTCTGGACAGGAAACTGTCATGCTTCTCGGCTGTAATACCGGTCATAGGCTGGAACCAGTGGGTATAGTGGGTAGCCCCCTTCTCAATGGCCCAGTCCTTCATGGCATTGGCAACTACACCGGCCAAAGCAGAATCCAAATAGGAACCCTCACTGATGGTTTGTTTCAAAGCGGTATAAGTTTCTTTGGGAAGACGCTCCCGCATCACGCTATCACTAAACACGTAGGTGCCAAATATTTCACTAATCTTACTCATTTTCAACTGCATCCTTTCCAAACGGAAATGTATTTCTGTAAAATAATAACGGAATGGCCCATTTGTGTCAACACCATTCCGTATATTTTATGAAATAAATTTTTAATCTGTGCGTCTATTTATGTTTTTTCTGTGTCATTTTGCGGAAATAACTTATTATTTTGTCCAATTCTTCATTTTACTCGAAATTTTCTCGTACGGTAGCGCCACCAACACACCCAAAATCATCAATCCAAACCACACCAAGATCAAGCTTCCCCATCCAATGGTGGAAACCGCATTGGCAAATAACTTAGAAGAGGCAGCGGCAGCCATATAACTCATAAAGTCCAAGAAACCCGTAGCACCGGAAACCATGCCGGTATCCCGAAGACTGGGCAAATAACGGCTGAACAACATGGTGGATGCACCGTTAGAACACATAATGGCCAGTACAATAAAGAAAATATTCAAAACAGGAATATGGAATAAGTACACCGCCATAAAACAAAGGGCCGCACCGGAGAAAGACAACAACACCATCAAATCCATATTGCGTTTAAGGGCTTCATAGATTGCTATTACAATAAAGCTGTTTAAGGAAATAATCAGCGTAGCAACCGTAAAGATCATAGCAGCCGTCTTAGCCGTAAAGCCTAAATATTGAGATAAATACGTAGGCAGCCAGAATACCACCGTGGTCCGCACCACGCCGGTAATCAAAGAAATCAACGTAAACTTTATAATTTGATGACGAATCAGAACGCGAATGCCGTCCCCTTTGCGTTCAGTCTTCTGTCGCTTATATTTGCCGTACTCAATAATCTTCTTCCGTTCAAAGACCGTAAACACCAAGAAGCAAATTACACCCATCAGCATCAAAACAGCGCTGCTGGTATAGAACACATTCTGCCAGACAAAAACCACGGCCAGAATACCGGCCATAGGCGTGCCGAAGAAAGAGGCAAACGTGTAGCCCAAACTACACCGTGTGGCATAAATGGGCTCTGTATTCTCTGAAACCACCTTTGTAATAGGACCGTAAATCATAGATAGGAAGAAACCGGTCATGGCATAGGCAATGTATACAACGCCTTTCACATGGGCAAACATAGGAAAAACAGCGCTACACACACCCGCCAGTACCAAGCCGATACTCATCATATATTTTGCTTTAATACGGTCTCCGATAGCACCGTTGATTAACTGTCCGCAGGCATACGTTACAAAGAACATGGAAGAAAGGGTACCAATCTGTCCGTCTGTAAAGCCTCCACCGGCTGTCATTTGCGGGGATACGGCGCTCAACGTATTTCTCGCTACGTATACGGCCAAGTAAGAAAGGAAACAAACGGTTCCGATCTTAAAGGCTTTCTTCGCGTTCTCGCTGATTCTCATAAAGCCTCCCGCAACGCCTTTGCCAATTGATCTGCACAGGATGTATTCCGGAACCCGCAACGAATACCGGCGATCTTTGGAATAACGTCTTCCGCTTTCGCGCCTTCAATCAAAGCCGGAATGGCTTGCAGATTGCCGTGGCAACCACCACGAAAGACGACGTTATGAATCACGCCGTCTTCCAAGTCAAAATCAATTTGTGTGGAACAAGTTCCTTTCGTTTTATAGGTGTAATGTGCCAATGGTCCGTCCTTCTTTCATTTGCCGGTGGCTTCTTGATACAAATCTTTGAAGGCCTGGGCAGAATTGCGAATGGTATCATAACTTACGCAGTATGCAAGACGGAAATAACCGGGATAACCAAATCCGCTGCCCCCTACCAAGATAATATTATGCTTGATAGCCATTTGAGAGAAGGCCGCATCATCTTCTATGGGGCATTTTGCAAACAAATAGAATGCACCTTGCGGTTTCATACAGCTAAAGCCGGCATCCACCAAAATATCATGAAGCAAATCCCGACGCTCTTTGTAAGCCTCCAAACCGGCCGCTTCATCCAAGTGATCGGCAATGACCTTTTGGAACAAACCGGGGGCATTTACAAAGCCTAATGTACGGTTGCAGTATACCATAGCCGCAACCAATGTATCCGCATCTTCAATAGAAGGATTCACCGCAATATAACCGATTCGCTCACCGGGAAGTGCCAAAGATTTACTGAAAGAGTTTACCGTAATGGCATTCTTAAAAATACCGGCTACAGAAGGTACTTTAACCCCATCGTAAACGATCTTCACGTAGGGTTCATCGGAAATTACGTAAACAGGATGTCCAAATTCTTTCTCCGCATCATCCAATACTTTTGCCAATTCTTTCAAAACATCTTCCGTATAAATCGCACCGGAAGGATTGTTGGGCGAATTCAAAATAATCGCCTTGGTATTGGCAGTGATGGCCTTGGCAATGGCCTTCACGTCCGGTTGGAACGTATCCGGAAGGGTTTTTACCGGAACCACCTTACCGTTTTGGTTGCCAATATAGGAATTGTACTCCATAAAATACGGCGCCAATACGATAACTTCCTCACCGGGGTTCATCAACGCTTTCAACGTAATGGAAAGACCTGCTGCAGCACCGGTTACCATAATGATGTGGTTCTCATTGAAATCCACGCCGCTTTCCCGCTTCATATACGCAGCTACTTTTGCCCGTACGTCCGGGAAACCTGCATTGGACATGTATTTATGGATATTGGGCGTGCGCACCAACTGCTCCATCTGGGAGAGTACCGCCTCCGGAGGCTCCGGATCAGGATTCCCAAGTGTAAAGTCATACACCTTGTCTGCGCCATATTGTGCTTTCAATTGGTTTCCCAGTTCGAACATCGCCCGAATCCAGGAACCGCCTGCCATATTCTCTACAACGGTTTTAGAAAACATTTTACGCTTCCCCCTTTAAAATAGAAATAATCTTAGCCTTATCGGGAGCACCGTACACCGCAGAACCTGCTACCAATACGTTGGCACCTGCGTCCCGCACTTCCTTACAAGTATTGGCATCTACACCGCCATCCACTTCAATATCCATCTCCGTAAGACCCATCTCGTCGCACATCTTTCGAATCGCCGCAATCTTCTTGGTCACGGAATGGATGTAGGACTGACCGCCAAAGCCCGGGTTTACGGACATCAAAAGCACCATATCCACGTCGGGTAAAATGTACTTCAAAGTAGACTCATCGGTGGCTGGATTTAAGGAAACACCGGCTTTGCAACCGCATTTATGAATCAGTTGCACCGTTCTGTGAAGGTGGGTACAAGCTTCTTGGTGTACCGTAATAATATCCGCACCTGCCTGGGCAAAAGCCTCGATATATTGGTCCGGATTCTCAATCATCAAATGAACGTCAAAAGGCATATCGGTCCATTTCCGAATAGCCTTTACAATGGGAATGCCGAAAGAAATATTGGGGACGAAATGACCGTCCATTACGTCAATATGAACCCAATCCGCGCCGGCTTCTTCAATCGCCTTAATATCTTCGCCCAATTTTGCAAAATCTGCAGACAAAATCGAAGGTGCAATCTTAATTTCCATAGTGTGTTCTCCTGTTCCCCGCCAAGTGTCAGCGGTACTTATTCTTCTCTTTCTCTAAAAGTTCTTTGTAGAATTCACAATAGCGTTTGTATCGCTCCGGATGGAAAATCCCCTGCTCCACCAAGCCTCGCACAAAGCATCCCGGCTCCCCTAAATGGCGGCAATCCTGGAAGCGACACTCGCCTTGGTTATTATATACCTCCGGATAGGTATTGGGCAAGTCTTTTGCTTCAAAATTCAATTCCAGCATACTAAATCCGGGAGAATCAATGAGGAAGGTAGGGCGGGTAAAATATTCCCCTCGCACTTCAAAGATTTCCGCATGGCGGGTGGTATGCTTGCCCCGCATGGTTTTATCACTTAAATTGCCGGTGGCCATCTGTTCGCCGCCGGATGCCAAATTTAAGAACGTGGATTTACCTACGCCGGATTGTCCCGCAAGGACGCACGTATAGCCGTTCATAGCTTCGCAGATCGCTTGTGTACCTTTCTTGTCAGAAGCGGACGTGATAAAACAGGTCGCCGCATTTTGATACTGCGCCACCAATTCCTTTGCATAGGCTTCATCCTGGTCGGATTTATTGATCACCAATACCGGCTCAATGCCGCTTTGCTCCGCAGCAATCAGCATCTTGTCCACCAAATACAAATCCGGTTTAGGATTGCCCGCCGCCACAAACAAAAACAGTTTATCCACATTGGCTACTTTAGGGCGCACCAAAGCCGTCTTTCTCGGTAAGATTTCATCAATCACCGCCGTACCATTCTCACGGTTCCGCTGTCCAAGGCGCACACGGTCGCCTACTAACAATTTAGCACCGTCCTTTCGGAAAATACCTCTGGCACTACATGCGAAAAGTACACCGTCTTCATAGACCGTGTACAAACCGCCAACACCTTTGAGGATAATACCTTGGGAATCACTCATACATTACAATCTCTTGATAAACTTTCCCGTTAATACGTACCGTAACCCGCACCGGAGCACCGTAGTAGGAGAAAGGAACTTCCACCGTCAAGGGGAATTCACTCTTCCTAACCCCTTTCTTATCGTAGAGAATATCATATTCTTCTTCGCCGCTGCCCACGTCAGAAACAGTAATCCGGACGTCACAGGAACTTCCTTTTATATTTTCGGGGAATTCCAAAACAAATTCCTTGCTGCTTTCCAAATAAGTCGTCTCACAGAAATACAAACTAACCGTTTCATATTTATAGACTTTGGTACCTGCCACGGGATACTGGGCAATAACCGTTTCAGAAGCATACACGGCTTCTGGCGGAATTTCTCCGTCCGGTGTAGCCGTAGAATCCGATGGTCCTTCCGAAGGGGAAGGCAATGCGGGATCCAAAGTTTCATTCGTCGTCACAGTAAACAAGGTGCCACCCACCAGATCCGTTATATCAGAACCCGGTTCCGGATAAACAGTACCTACACGAAGACCTAATTTCTCCAATTCTTTCTGGGCTTCATCGTAAGTCTTCCCCGACAAATCCGGAACAGAAACCGTTTGAGAAAGTGTGCCGATACTGTAATATACGGTCACAGCATCGCCGGCAACAACGATGCTGCCTGCATCGGGTGCCGTCCGAACCACATTTTGTTCTTTATATTTACCGCTGGCAATGGGGGTATAGGAAACTTTCAGTCCCAAGGAACCCAATTGAGCACCGGCAGCTCGATAATCCGTCCCGGCATAACTTTCCAGTACAAAAGAGCCGCTTAAACTTGCCACTTCCAATTCAATAACAGCCCGCTCCTCCACCAGTGTACCTTCTTCAATACTTTGGCGAACCACGTAACCCACAGGAATCGTATCGCTCTCCACAGGGACCTTCTGTACCTGCAATCCTTTCTCCGTAAGCGTCTTAGAAACCATATCGGCCTGCATGCCCGTATAATCCTGCACTTCATACTGGGTGTTGCCGAAAGCGCCCATATTCTTCTTCAAATCATCAAATCGGGATACCACAAAAACAATGCCCAACAACCCCACAATAACAGCAAGCGTGTACGCCAAAACCGTGGAGGTCACCGTACGGATGATCTCTGTCCGATCCGCTTTGTAGTCATGTTGCTCAGGTGCAGAAATAAATCCGGTTTGCACCGAAACTTCTTCTTCCTCTTCCACAAGCACTTGCAGATCGCCCAAGAAAGAATAATTCGGTTCTTTAGAAACTTTCTTCATGCGATCATACATATCCTCCGCAGATTGAAATCTTTGTAAAGGATTCTTATTGGTGGCCACCATAATAAAATCGCTGACGCCTTTTGGAATTTCAGGATCTAATGTTTGAGGGGGCACAATATGACCGTCAATATGTTTGAGCGCAATAGAAACGTGGGATTCCCCATCAAAAGGAACCACACCGGTTACCATTTCATAGAGCATAATACCGATGGAATAAAGGTCGGAGCGTTCATCCACCAAACCACCTCTGGCCTGTTCAGGAGAAAGATAATGCACAGAGCCCGCACTATCCTGCTTTGCCTGTTTTGTAGCAGAAGACACAACACGGGCAATACCGAAGTCCGTCAGTTTGATTTGTCCTTCATCGGTAATCATAATATTCTGCGGTTTAATATCCCGATGAATCACTTTATGTTCATGGGCACACGCAACAGCCGACAACACCTGCGCAGTTACACTAAATGCGTCTTTCCATTTAAGGGTTTGCAAGGCAACAATGTAATCTTTCAAGGTAATGCCTTCAATAAACTCCATGACGATATAAGGCATACCGCCTTCTTCGCCCTGATTAAAAATTTTGACAATATTGGGATGTTGAAGATCCGAAGTAGCTTTAATTTCATTTTGGAAACGACGTACAAATTCCAGATCGCTGCAGTACTCCGCTTTCAGCGTCTTAATAGCAACAATACTGTGGGTTTCTCGGTCCAAAGCGCGATAGACCACCGACATACCACCGATGCCGATTCGCTCCTGTAATTGATAACGTCCACCGAGAACTGCATCTTCCATTGAATCGTTATACAGCATACACTCAACCCTTTCCCTTCTGCATTACAATATGGCTGTAACCACCGTAATATTATCAAGACCGCCGCCTCGGTTGGCAAGGTCTACCAGTTTATCACAAATTCGTTCCGGATTGCCCTCTTTACGTGCCACACGGAAAAGTTCCCGATCCTCCACCATACGGGTAAGTCCATCTGTACACAACACCAGTCGATTGCCCTCTCGATAATCATAGAGAAACAAATCCGCTTGTACGTCTGGAATTGCACCCAGCGCTCGGGTAATTTCGTTCCGGCGGGGATGAATCTTGGCTTCCGCCCGATCAATCTGTCCCGTCTTCACCAAATGTTCTACATAGGAATGGTCTTCTGTAAGCTGGGTACCGCTCTTGCCGGAAATCAAATATGCCCGGCTATCTCCCACGTTTAATATAATCAAATGCCGATCCACAAGGCAGGCACAAACAACCGTAGTGCCCATTCCTCTGTATGCGTCAGACTGAGAAGCCGTCTCCAAAACCAACTGGTTGGCATGAGCAACCGCCCGATGTAATCCTTCGCAAACCGCATTCACATCCGACAACTTCTTCAAATTTGCTTCAAAATACTCAATCATTGCCGTGACCGCAATACGACTGGCTACGCCACCCGCCTTTGCGCCACCCATGCCATCGGCCACAACAAACAAAGAACAGCCTATTCCGGATGAAATAGAATATCCGTAACTGTCCTCATTACATACCCGTTTCCGGCCGATATCACTTTTTGCAAAGATCTCCATCTGTCGCCTTCCCTCCGGATTGGTCTTCCATGGCCTTTCTGCGAAGTTGTCCGCAAGCAGCCTCGATATCCCGTCCCATGGCACGTCTTACAGTCGCGGCCACACCGCCATCTTCCAAACGCTTCCGGAACGCATCAATCCGCTCTCTTTCCGCCTTGTGATACCCGGTGCCGTCTACGGTATTTACGGGAATTAAATTCACATGGCAAAGCATAGAACCCAACAATCGAATCAACTCATCCGCATGTTTCGGACTATCATTTACATCCCGAATCATAGCATATTCAAAGGTAATTCTTCTGCCTGTTTTCTCCGTATAAGTGTTACATATTTCCAGTAGTTTGTCAAGGTTGTATTTCCTTGCAACCGGCATCATGGCTGCCCTTTGCTCCTGAAAAGGCGCGTGCAAAGACACCGATAAAGTAAGGGGAATATTCTCCTCCATCAGCCGTTCAATACCCGGTACCACACCGCAGGTAGACAAGGACATCTTCCGATAACTGATGTTCATGCCGTCAGGATCATGGGCCATACGAATAAATTCCAATACGTTCTCGTAGTTATCCAAAGGCTCTCCCACGCCCATCATCACGATATGGCTGATAGAAATCTTCTGATCCTTGCATATTGCCCGAAGTTGTGCCAAAATTTCTGCGCCGGTTAAGTTCCGCACAAAACCCGCCTTGGCAGAAGCACAGAAGGTACAACCCATTCGGCACCCCGCCTGGGTGGATACACAGACAGAATAACCATATTTATACTTCATCAAAACACTTTCAATGAAATTGCCGTCCCCTAAATCAAATAAATACTTAATAGTACCGTCAATGGACGATTGCAGTTTTCCCGCAATGCGCAAAGCACCGGTCGTCGCCTTGGATGCCAACAACTTTCTGGTTTCCAAAGGCAAATTGGTCATTTCATCAAAAGTCGCCCCTTGAGAAAGCCAGCCCGCAATTTGTTTCCCGCGAAAAGCAGGCAATCCCAATTCTTTCACAAAGGCCGTCAAAGCCTCCGGACTTAATTCACTCAAATTGATCAAGGGTGTGTCCATTCAAGTATTCTCCTACTGTCATCTTTCGAGCATTTTCCCCCTGAACTTCCAAAAGTTCCAAGAGACCCTCTCCGCAAGCCACCAAAGCTTGCCCCTTGCCCACGGAAACCGTACCCGGCACGCCGTGATTGCCCGTTTCCTTTACAACGCGCGTCTTCCAAATCTTCACGCGGCTTCCCGTCACCGTATTGGTGTACGCCACAGGAAAAGGATTGGTGCCCCGCACCAAGTTGTGAATTTCCTTAGCCGATTTATTCCAGGCAATATGGCCACTTTCCCGATCCACCATCGCTGCATAGGTCGCTTGATCGTGATTCTGGGGCGTTCTGACCAACGTCCCCGCTTCCAGGGCGTCCAGCGTGGCTTTCAGCGTCTTAGGACCCAGTGCAGACAACGTATCGTGGAGTTCGCCCATGGTCATATCTTCCGAAATGGGCGTGCGGTCGATGTGTAAAATATCGCCGGTATCCATCCCCACGTCTGTCATCATGGTGGTGATACCGCTTTCGGCTTGCCCGTCGATCACCGCATGCCACAAGGGCGCTGCGCCTCGGTAGGCCGGTAAAATGCTGGCATGTACGTTAATACAGCCATACTTAGGAAGTGCCAACACTTCGGCCGTAAGAATCTTGCCGTAGGCACAGGTTACAAACAAATCTGCGTTCGCCGCCTTCAGCGTTTCATAGAATTCCGGTGTCTTAGCACTCGAAGGCTGATAAACAGGGATATTATGTTTCATGGCCAGTTCCTTCACCGGCGGCATGGCAATGGCGCCACCGCGACCCTTCGGTTTATCCGGTTTGGTCACCGCCAGCACCACATCATATTCATCAATTAACATTTGGAACGTGGGGATTGCAAAATCCGGTGTTCCCATAAAAACAATTCTCAACATGCCTCACACCTGTTCGTAATTAACCGCCAAATCCTTATATAAAATACCATCCAAATGATCCAATTCGTGACAGAAAATCACCGCAAGGAAATCTTTTGCGTGAATGGTAACCGGCTCACCGTATTCATCCAGTGCTTCCACAGTAACTTCTTGGGGCCGATCCACTTCGCCGCGAAAACCGGGAAGACTCAAACAACCCTCACAAGAACGCTGGGTGCCGGACTTTGCCGTAATCTTGGGATTGATCAAAGCGAACTTATGTCCTTCCCGATCGTCAATAACTACAATCCGCTTCACAACACCAATTTGGGGCGCTGCAAGTCCCACACCATCCGTTGCATACATGGTGTCATACATATCTCCAATTAAACGGCGTGTGCCGTCATTCACTTCACTTACCGGTTTACAGATCATGCGCAGCACGTCTTCTCCCTCTGTACGAACATTTCTAATTGCCATGGTTCAAAACACTCCTCTATTCAAAAGTATACGTAAGACGCATCTTGGCGCCCAATTTCTTTACAGGAAGCCAGGCTTTCAGTAAAGAAATGGCCGCTTCCCGCGTACTTGCCTTAATGGTCATCAACCACCGATATTGACCGTTCACTTTGGGCATGGGCGCTCTGGAAGGTCCCCAAACCTCTATAGCTTC
>JAFYOJ010000038.1 GCA_017560225.1 Clostridia bacterium | reverse complement strand
GTTGAATGACAGTTTGTACCAAAATCCTTTTTACCCCAGGGAATAGAAATGCGCAAGCCAAGCACAAAGAACGAATAGCGAGATTGGTGCCGCCCCGTTTCTTCTACCCATTCAACCGTCGAAGGCACCGGCACTGAAACGGTATACCACGTGCGTCCCTCAATATCTGCCGAGGCACACTGACCCTCTTTCAGCCCGGAAACCACCACTTGACCGCGATGGACAATATCCCCCACATTATACATAGGCGTCCCTTTATAGACAGTGCATTTTACCAATTCAAAATCCTTTGGCGCCACTAAATCCCGAGGTGTTTCCGCGGGCAATTCCGGGGCTTTCTCCAAGCCTCCTTCCAATTCCACGTAAATTTTTGTTCCCTGCCTTCGAATGAGCACCCAGGATAGATCCTCGCAATTTTGTAAAATAGCCGCTGCCACCGTTCTGTGTTGGACGGTCTGTAAAAAGACGCCGGGCCGAACTCCGGATTCCCACAAAATTTTTTCCGCGGTGAAAAGATCCCCCTGACCCACATCCTCTCCCGGCAGAATTTCCACGGACCACACCAAACTACTTAAGAATCCAATCAATACACAAGCAAGTACACAGGTAACCGTCAAAGCTTTTCGGTATTTTAATTTTCGTGCAAGAAAATGGATTCCGGTGCGGGTCAATACGTGGGTGCAGCATCCGGATTTCTTACAAATAGAACGGGTGTGACGACGGTACTGTTTATGGGGCATACACAGCCGGAAACAATTTTCGCCCTTTCGCTCTAAATCCCAGATGCGAAGGCCCCGCCGAATGGCAATATTGATCCATTTCTCCGGGAAAACCCCTTTTACCTCAATGTGTACGAAGCCGGAAAGATACGGAAAAATCCTCATACCCGTTCCTCGTAATAGATTCGTTGGATTCGTCCCCGCACAGTCAAGTATTCCTTGGCAATATGCGCCACATCCAGACGTACGCCCTCTAACACTAAATCACCCGCACATGTAGCAATGCGAATCTTTGTTTCTCCCACGTGCAGCAAACCTTTATAATTACAAATTTCCACTTTTCGATCTCCCACCATCCGTACAGACGGAAGGGGCAAAACCTGTTCGGTCGGAATACCTAAAATATGTTCCATCATGGCAGCAAATCCTCCGGATTTCCAAAAGTATAACCCGCTTGCTGACTTTGAGTAATAATCTGTCCCAAAGCCTCTGCATTATCCGAAGAAACGGCATGAAGCAAAAGAATAGCACCGGGATGCAAATTTTTCATCACCGTTTGCAAAGCGTACGCCGCACCTTTTTGTTCCGACACCACCCAATCTTTGTAGGCAAAACTCCAGAGCATACAGCGGTAGTTCAAGTCTTTACAAAGACGCAGAACGCCCTCACTAAATTCTCCTTTTGGTGGGCGCAGGAAACGCATTTCATACCCAAATTCGTCCTGTACCAAACGGTGCAATTCCATAATTTCATCCTGGGCTTGTTTCGCAGAAATACCGGGAAGAGAGGGATGGTTCATAGAGTGGTTGCCCACGCAATGTCCTTCCTCGATCATCCTTTGAATCAGCTCCGGATTTTGTTCAAAATAATCGCCGGTAATAAAGAAAATACCTTTCACACCATATTGGTTCAGCGTATCCAATATTTTACCGGTATATCCATTCTCGTATCCTTCGTCGAAGGTAAGATAGATCGTTTTTTCCCCGGTATCTCCTACGTACAGCGCTCCGTATTGGGCCATTAAATTTTTATAGGTACCGGGAATCTCCGGCACCGAGCCATTCTCCCCTCGTTTGAGGCCCCAGCAAATCGTGCCGTTCATCGCGCCAACCGCCACATCCTGATTGCCGGTAATTTCCTGATCAAAAGGCGTTTGTGCTTCCGCTGTACGAATGGCACGGGCAACAGGAAATGTCATAAGTGCCAGCAGCAGCACAATGGGCATCACCACCGCAGTCATACGGGAATGCAGTCTTCCAGACTTGTTCTTATCCATACAAAAACCTCCTGACCCTCTATGTACGTTCATAGATATGTAGTCAGGAGGTAAATTATGCTTTTTGGTAAAATGGTGTTTATTTGGATTCCAGACGGTCTGTGTTAATTACACTTTCCTCACAGGCGGGAATCACGATATCTTCTGCCGCACGCCAAATACAAGAAGTATCCGTAAGATCATTGATCTGATGAACCAAGCCGTTGCCGTTCATCGTAATACCGTTCAGCAGATCAGAGGGATCTCCGATAGCATAGATCTCATAGGGCGCAACCAGTTGTTCTGCATGGACAGATATATAATTGCCGTCTACCACACGGATTTCAGACATTGCCACAATACGCTTACCGTTAATAGAAATCGCCTGGGCACCGCTGGCACGAAGTTCATTGATCAGCAACAGCAATCGATTCTGCAAAGAACCGGTGTTGGTTCGTGTACCCACGTTGATCTGTACATAAACGCCCCGCCCTTTCACTTCCGTAAGACCGGCAAATAATTTCACGTTATCCAATTCCGTTTGAAGGGCTTTCAACAATTCATCGTGAGAGGACTGTTCAATTCGATTCAGTCGATCCTGCAACTCGTCTTTCTCCATTTCGACGGTTTCCAAAGTAGCATTTAAATTTAAAATGGTTGCACGCAAATCTGCAATTTGATTGAGCGTGGACTGATCCGATCCTTCTTTGGATACAATCGCACGATACTGCATCGCTGCCACAATGCCAATGACCACGCACAATAACGTAATGGCAACATTTCGTATAATCACACCGGGATTGTTTTTCTTCATAGTATATCCTCCTCTTATTAAGGGAACAGTTTCGTAATCAGGGACTTGTAATTTCCGCTATACGCATTAATCACAACAGACGAGCTGGTTTGCACGTCATAAATCAAATTCTGCGCCACGATGGTTTTGTAAATACTACTGTCGCGGTAGGCACGGGTTAGTACTTCCGGATCGCCAATGGCGTAAATATGATACGGAGGAAATTCACGCGTGCCGTTAATGCGAATACTGGGACCCAGGCACAAAATTTCCGTCGTTGGCAGCACACGCTGCCCATTCACAGAAATAGCTTGCGCACCTGCTTCCCGCAGTACGTTTACGGTTTCCACCAAATACGTATCGTGGATGATGGAACCCTCCACCAAGCCGGAGTCATCCAGTCGAATAATAACGCCGGACCCCTGCACCGTGGTAAGGCCTGCTTTCACACGGTAAGCATCCAAATCATCCGTGTACTTCTTATACAATTCATAGAATTCTTTATTGCCTTCCCGCAAAGACTGCAATGCCATATCGTATTGGCTTTCCAAACGGTTAATTTCCGTCTTTTGGGATTGGATCTGCGCTTCCAATGCGTCCACTTCTGATTGGTAGGTTTGAAGTTCTTCTTGTTGTTCCCGGGTAAGGGCAGACTCCGATTGATGGCGGGCAACCACCTGGCTCACCACCAAGGCAGACAGCAATGCAAATAAAAGTGCAAGAAGTACAGATTGACCGTAATTCTTCTGCTTCTTGGTATCCTCCATCTGCCACCACCCTTTCCTAAAAACAATCTGTTGAAATTATACCAAAATATCAGGGTATCCGTCAATTTGCAAATTTACATACTTTTCTTTATAATAACGGAGATACAACCCGAAAGGATCGGCATTTTTCTATGACTGCAAGCATTTGTAACTTAGGCTGCAAAGTGAATTACTACGAAAGCGAATTTTACGCACAAGAATTGGCGAAACTCGGTGTCAAGGTTGTTCCCTTTCCGGAGAACGCAGATATCTATATTATCAATTCCTGTACCGTAACGGCAGAAAGTGATCGAAAAGGGCTCCAAATGATTCGAAGAGCTTCCGCTAAGAACCCAAATGCATTCATTGTAGTAACCGGATGTCTGGCACAGATGGATCCCCAGCGAGTAAGTACGATTCCCGGTGTAGACTGTATCATCGGCAATACAAACAAATTAGAAGTATTGCGCAGGATTACCGCTTATATAAACGGGGAGATTGGCAAATCCGAGTCCGTTTATATCCAGGCACCTTCATTCCCCCCTGCCCCTTGTTATGAGCCTATGGAACTTTTGAGTACCCACCATGCTCGGGCCACCGTAAAGATTGAAGACGGTTGCAATTCCCACTGCGCCTATTGCATTATTTCCACCGCACGTGGTCCTGCCCGTTCCAAGGCGCCGGATGACGTTTTGCGAGAGGTGAGAAATTTAGCAGCCGTCGGGTACAAGGAAGTGATTTTAACCGGCATCGAATTAGCCTCCTACGAAGGAGATTTGCCGTTTTTGGTGAAAGAAATGGGAAATATCCCTGGAATCGAACGCATTCGCTTAGGTTCCTTAGATCCTGCGTATCTCACCCCTGCCCGCATCGACAAATTGAGAGAGGCTACCAAATTGGCGCCTCATTTCCATATTTCTCTGCAAAGCGGATGTACCGCCACCTTAAACCGTATGCGCCGTAAATACAACCGAGAGATGGCGCTGAAGAATTTGCGCCATTTAAGAGAGGCTTTCCCGGAAGCGCAGTTCTTCGCAGACATCATTGTGGGATTCCCCGGAGAAACCGAAGAAGATTTTCTTGAAACCGTGGATTTCATTCAACAAATTCGGTTTCTGCATTTGCATATATTCCCTTACTCAAAACGAGCCGGCACCGAAGCGGCTACGATGGAACACCAGGTTTCCAAAGAAATCAAAAGCCAGCGCGGACGAACATTAGCAGCGGTGCAACAGGCAATCAAGAGGGAAATTTTGGAAAATGTAGTAAAAAATGGGACCCCGCTTCCCGTTTTATTTGAAACGGAAGAGAACGGAGTCGCCATTGGTCATACGCATCATTTTATGGAAATAGAAGTGCAAGGGTTGTCCGACGTACGGGGAAAAATCCTTTCAATTCTGCCCGTATCCACAAACGGAGATCGTTTATTCGGCGTCCTTGCCGTGAACAAATAGAGTTTACAGCTGTTTGCGGTTTGCCTCAACCTCATTGTAAGTATCTGCTAAGAACTTACCTAATTCCATCAATTTGCCATCCATATATTCCCGTGTGCCCTTACGAATTTCTCGTGCCTTTGCGTTGGCTTCCTCTACAATCTGACGTGCCTGTTCATTGGCCATTTGGGTTACCTGGTGACTGTCGATCATTTGCTGACGCATTTGTTCTGCTTCTTTCACAATCAGTTCTGCATCTTCATGGGCATCCGAAATAACACTCTGTGCTTCTTTCTCTGCACGGGCAATGCGCACATCCGCATCATCCTGTGCCTTTTGAATAATCTGCTCTGCATTATCATGTGCGCCCTTTAAAATATTTTGGCTTTCTTTGTAATAAGCATTCGCCTGTACAATTTCCTGAGGAAGAATGTCACGAAGCTCGTTAATCAACGCCAGCAATTCGTCTCCATCCACAGAGATTCGACTGCTGAGCAACGCCTTACGACCATTGACAATAATGTCTTCCATCTCGTCTAACATTTCAATACTCTGAATTTCCATAATATCCGCTCCTTCGTTATTTCTATATCAATTAACCTTTATACAACATCTTTGCTTCAATGTCATCCACAATCTCTCCAGGCACCAAACCGCGAATATCGCCGCCATGTCTTGCCAATTCCTTAACAATACTGGAACTTAAGAAAGAGTTTTGAATATCCGCCATCAAGAAGATCGTTTCTACATCTTTATCAATATGTTTATTGAGTGCTGCCATCTGAAGTTCATACTCGTAGTCGGATACAGCTCGAAGACCCTTTACAATGGCCACCGCTTGGTGTGCCTTCACAAAGTCCACTAAAAGTCCATCAAACATCTGAACTTCCACATTCGGCATTTGATCCGTACACTTGCGAATCAATGCGACCCGTTCCTCCATGGTGAAAATAGCATTCTTCTTAGAAGTATTCACCAAAACCGCAACAATCAAGTGATCAAACAATTTAGATGCACGGCGAATAATATCCAAATGACCATTGGTCAAAGGATCAAAACTACCGGGATATACACCGATTCTCTTGTCGCCATACTGTGCGTCCATACTGTTACTCCTCTGTTTCATAGACTGTAAGACCTACGGTCCCATAGTTTCGCGTCTTCTGCTTCACAAAAACACCTGTACGATCCGGCAACGTATCCTCCTTCGTGTGTTCACACATCACCACACACCCCGGCGCATACAAAGCATACGCAGAAATCAATTCCAAGACTTCCGGAATTAAGTGTGCCCCATAGGGTGGATCCAGCAAAATCAAACCAAATCGATGTCCCTGTTTGCGGTATAATGTCAATGCCTCCCGGTAGTCTAACTGACTGACCGATGCCTGCTCCACAAAACCTGTATGGGCTAAATTCTCCCGGATAATACCGACGCAGGCTCGGCTGTAATCATTCATACAAGCAGAGGATGCACCGCGACTTAACGCCTCCAAACCCAAACTGCCATTGCCGGAGAAAAGGTCTAACACAATGCGACCCTCTACATTTCCTGTCAGAATACTGAACATAGATTCCTTGACTCGGTCCAGTGTAGGCTTCGTCTTATCCGAAGAAACCGTCTTAATTCTGAGTCCGCGGGCGCTTCCCGCAATAATTCGTACCATGCGTTTTGACCACACCGCCATCACAAAACTAATTCATAATATAGTATAAATTTTTCATTGCTTTTTGTCAATGTCAAATAAATATGGTATACTCTATCTCGGTGATAGATATGTGGAAATTATGTTTGAATATTATAATTATCATACTGCTTTTAATCACGCTGCTTTGTGTTGGGATTGCTTTCTTTTTGTTCCGTTTTGCTTGCAAAAGAGTAAAGGATAAACAAACCAATGCCAAGAAGAAGTTAGCAGAAGCAGCCCCTTCCCCCCACGCGCCTATTATCCAAGCAGGTCTTGCCTATATGAACACACAACCCTACGAAACTGTAGAAATTCCCACAGAAGACGGCTTAATGTTGCGCGGACGTTTCTACCCCGCTCTCACAGAAGCCAAACGAACCATTCTTTGCGTACACGGTTTCTACAGTTACGGACTCCATGATTTCGGCGGCGTAGGCGATTTCTATCTCCCCAACGCTTGCAATATGCTCATTATGGACCATCGTGCCCACGGAAGCAGTGAGGGTAAATATCGTACCTTCGGGGTAAAAGAAAGCAAAGATGTTCTAACTTGGGCACAATGGGCATCCCAAAAGGCACCGGGACTACCGATTTATTTAGATGGAATTTCGATGGGGTGCTCTTCCGTCTTAATGGCGGCATCTCTTCCCCTGCCTAAAGAAGTGGTCGGAATTATTGCGGATTGCGGTTATACTTCGCCCAAGGAAATTTTTACCCACGTACTGAAACTTTGGTTCCATTTACCGGCGTTTCCCATACTGCCCATTGCCGGCATTTTCTGCAAAATAATCGCAGGATTCTCCATTTACGAGGACACGCGGAAACACATCCCCCATTGTACCTTACCCATTTTGTTTCTCCACGGAGCGGACGATCATTTCGTGCCCACCGTAATGAGTCAACAAAATTATCAAGTTTGTACTTCTCCCTACAAATCCATTAAAATCACAGAGGGCGCTGCCCACGGAGAAAGTTATTTAATGGACAAAGAAGGCTGCCAGACCCACATAAAAGAATTTTGGAGGCTGTGTGAACGCCTCCAAAACGAAAATCAATATATAGTTTAAATCACTTCTGCATCGCATCCCATTCTGTTCTTGTCAGCAAAAGTTGTCTGGGTTTACTACCGTCTGCCGGAGAAATCAACCCCGCGGACTCCAATGCATCAATAACACGAGAGGCTCGTGAATAACCCAATTTTAATTTCCGCTGTAAGAAGGATGCCGACAACTGTTTATACTCAAACGCCAATTCTGCAGCGGCCTGAATCAACTCAGTATCGCAGTCTTCCTCATCCCCGCCGGCATTGGACGACGCACCTGTGCCATTCGTCCCGCCACCGGCTTTCGCTTCCATCGATGCTTGAATTTCCTCACTGTACGCAACTGTACCACAACTTCTTTTAATATCGGAAACCAAATTCTCAATTTCACCATCAGACACAAAGGCGCCTTGCACTCGAATCGGCTTCGACATACCGATAGGATGGAAGAGCATATCGCCGCGGCCCAACAACTTTTCGGCGCCAATACCATCCAAAATCGTTCTGGAATCCACCTGAGAAGAAACAGCAAATGCAATTCTGGAAGGAATATTAGCTTTAATTAAACCTGTAATAACATCCACGGACGGACGCTGGGTAGCAATGATTAAATGCAGACCGGCTGCTCTCGCTTTCTGGGCAAGGCGAATGATAGAATCCTCAATTTCTTTCGCCGCCACCATCATAAGGTCAGCCAACTCATCAATAATAATCACAATTTGCGGCATATTGGTCAGAGTCTTCCGACGGGAAGCCAATTCATTGTAGCCTTTAAGATCCCGTACACCATACTGAGAGAACTCGCTGTAACGGCGTTCCATCTCCCCCACCGCCCAAGCAAGTGCAGCCGCAGCTTTCTTAGGATGGGTCACAACCGGTACCAGCAAATGGGGAATACCGTTATATACACCCAATTCCACAATTTTGGGGTCAATCATAATCATGCGTACTTGCTCCGGACTGGACTTATACAAAATGCTGGCAATCAAGGTGTTGATACAAACACTCTTTCCCGAGCCGGTAGCACCTGCAATTAACAAGTGAGGCATCTTGGCAATATCATGCACAATATTGGTGCCCGCAATATCCTTTCCAATGGCAAAAGTCAAATTAGAGCGGGATGCCTGGTACTCCGGGCTATCAATCACGTCTTTCAAATAGACAAGTTCAACTTCTTGATTAGGCACTTCTATGCCTACCGCTTCTTTCCCCGGAATGGGCGCCTCAATACGTACACCGGTGGCCGCCAAGTTCAAGGAAATGTCATCCGCAAGAGAAACAATGCGACTAACCTTCACGCCCGGATTGGGTTGCAACTCATAACGAGTTACTGCAGGACCTTTAATGACTGCCGTAACTTTTGCACCAACACCGAAACTGGCCAGCGTATCAATCAAGCGTTTCGCACGGGGATCTTCTTCACCGGCTGTTTCCTTTGTACGGTCTTTCTGTCTGCCGGCGCGCAAATGATCCAAAGACGGAATATCATACGCCACAGGCTTCGGAATAGGAGGCTCTGTGACAGGCGCAGGTGACGTCTTTCTTACGTGGGAAACCACTGGCTGATTTTGTTGGTGACTCATTTCAAACAAGGTATTTACCATCGTTCTGTCTGCGTGAACTTTATCATCCGCGAAAGACGGCTCCGGTTCCGGATGCATAACCACGGGAGGTTCTACCATTTCATCCACAGAGTAATCCTTGCGTCTGCGTGGAAGCGTACGTGCACTTTCTTCAATCCGTTTATCAATTTCTTTAGACAGATCATCCGAAACTTGACTATAATCATCCGGCAAATCCACTTCTTCCGGTACAGCCGGTAAAATATTTTCTTGTTCCACGAAAGAAATAGCGGGCGTTGCTTGAACCACAGGCTCGACGATAGGCGCTACCACAACTTCCTCATCCGGTACCGCCACTTTGTTTCTTGCTTGATTGGTTTTGTACATTTGATGGGTGCGGATTAAGAAGTCAGCGGTATCTTGTTCCCGTTTTTGAGGTTTAACTGCTTCCTCCGAAGATAAATCTACGAATTGGATTCTCTTTGGTTGGAGCTTCTCAATTCCTCCGGACGGGATAAAACTCTCCGTATTTTTTTTTTGCAGTACAGGACGTTGGGATCCAGACTGTTCAGACGTTTCCATATCCTCAATTTCTGTTGTCATCGCAGGCTTCTTCGATACGCGAATTTCCTCTTTGGAAGCACGGTGCGATCCTCTTGCCATGGCAATCTTCTCCATAATAAACTCAACAAGAATGCCCAGCACAAAATAGGCCACAAACAGGACTAAGAAAGATAACAGAAATGAATATTTCAATTTAATCTTTAGACAAAGTGAAAGAACTGCTATACAAAGCAAGGACGCCCAATGGGTTTTGATGAATTTCTTCGCAATTTCTTTAATCATACTGACACTCTCCATATAAGAAATGGTTTACTCTTTTGTAATCAATCATTGTATGTGTGAAATTATAACATAGTTTCATAAAAAAAGCAAAGGGGCTTTGCTTTACGCAGCCCCTTTGTCTTTCTTGTGTTTCTTATATCGCCGTACAATCCAAAGGGTACCCAAACCAATAACCGTTCCGCCGATTACCACAAAGTTCACAACGCGGATTACAGAATACCAGCGAATACTTTTTTGATGTTCCTCCGTTAATTCTACGTAATAGTGAGAATTCTTGGCATTCTTAAATCCCGATTCACTAAAAATCAAAGAATACCCTTGCAAATGAGATTCATATTGCAGTACATCCCCATCTCGGTAATAGAACACTTGAATAAAGTCTACCCGTGTATCCGGAATCATTTCCCGTACGTGTGCCATAATCTTCCACGCCAGTTCTACGTAATCCTCATAAGCAATCGCAGCACCCGTAATCGTGGCAGTCAATTTAACCGTATGGCCATACTGTACTAATAAGTCTTCCGGCTTGGTTGTTTCATGCCCTTCGACATTGGGAACAGCCATAGAGACCTCCGGCACAATCGTGCTGCCCTCGATTCCTTCCCATAAGGTCAGCAAAGATTCTTCCAACACCTGACCTGCTTGATCAGACAGTTCTTGATTGCAAACGTAGTCTCGATAGTACCCATCTTCCCGCACTTTGAACCGCTTAGACGTTACCAAATACATGCCCGTATTTGTTTTGCAGAGATAGACGTAGCGCTCCCGCACCTTGTCAAATTCCTTAAATGTGATCTCAAAGTCTGTGTCTGGATATTTTTCTTCTAAATAGTTGGCCACCGCGGGACGATTTAAGAGTTGTCCCGGGAAAAGACCCGTTGTTTCTGCATATAACATATACGAAACGATTACAACAAGTGCCAAAAAGGCAATCAGCAACGGCTTCTTCACCCGCTGCCAAGTGCCTTTCCAGTCAAATTTTGTATTCGTTTCTTGAAACTCAAGCTTCATAGGAAGCAATTACAGTGAAGTCATTTACTTTCAGACTTGCACCGCCAACCAAACCACCGTCGATATTGGGCATATCGAAGAGATCCTTAGAGTTTGCTGCATTTACACTGCCGCCGTACTGAATGAGTACTTTCTCTGCGGTATCAGCGCCGTAAAGCTCTGCAACAACCTGACGGATGATTGCACAAACTTCTTCAGCCTGCTCGTTAGAAGCAGTTCTGCCTGTACCGATTGCCCAAATAGGCTCGTAAGCAATTACCAAAGACGCAACCTGCTCTGCTGTCAAGCCACCCAAAGCCACCTTAATCTGGTAACGAATGTGTTCCGGCATAACACCTTGATCTCTCTGCTCCAAAGTTTCGCCGCAGCAGATGATGGGCGTCAAACCGTACTTGAATGCAGCGTGTGCCTTCTTGTTTACAGTCTCGTTAGTCTCGCCGAAATACTCACGACGCTCAGAGTGACCGATAATAACGTACTCAATACCCAAATCCTTGAGCATAGCACCGGAAATCTCACCGGTGTAAGCGCCCTTATCTTCAAAGTGCATATTCTGTGCCGCAATCTTCAAGTTGCTGCCGTTTGCCGCTTCCAAAGCTGCAGGAATGCAAACGAAAGGAACAGCTGCGATTACAACGTTCTTGGAATCCTTAACGGCTTCCTTCAATTCCATAATGAACTCAGCTGCTTCAGCAGGTGTCTTGTTCATCTTCCAGTTACCGGCAATAATCTTTGTACGTGCCATAATCTATATCCTCCAATGATTCTTTCAATTTATTAGCGATCCATCAAGCAAGCAATACCGGGAAGAGTCTTACCTTCCAAGAATTCCAAGGATGCGCCGCCACCGGTAGAAATATGGGTGATAGAAGCAGCGAAGCCAAGCTTCTCAATTGCTGCTGCGGAGTCACCGCCACCTACGATTGTGGTAGCTTCTGTATGAGAAAGAGCCTCTGCTACAGCGATGGTACCCTTTGCAAGAGCAGGGTTCTCTGTAACGCCCATCGGTCCGTTCCAAACAACAGTCTT
>JAFYOJ010000037.1 GCA_017560225.1 Clostridia bacterium | reverse complement strand
GTCCTGATGGAAGGTATTCTTCGTACGTTTATAGATGCGGCACTGGATGCCGGCGAGATTATTATGAAGTATTACAGCCTTCCTCTTTCCGAGCGAGGGCTTTCTTATAAAGAGGATCAATCGCCTGTGACCAGGGCGGACCAAGAGGCGAATCAGTGCATTTTGGATCGAATTTGCGGTGCATCTTGTATGGAGCAACTTGGAGACTATGGTGTGCTGGCAGAGGAAAGCCGGGACGATTTGAGCCGTTTGGAGAAGGATTGGTGTGTCATTATTGATCCTTTGGATGGCACGAAAGAGTTTATTGCCGGGCTTCCGGAGTTTACGGTAAATATTGCACTGGTCTATCAGGGGGAGCCTGTGTTGGGTGTTGTGTATGCACCGGCTACACAGGAATTGTTCTATGCGCGGCGAGGTGGTGGGGCTTTTAAAGCTATTTTACCTGCACCGGAAACGCGCATCTTTGTCAGTCCGCGGAAAACGGATTTGATTGCCATGCACTCCCGCTACCATTTAGACGACAAGACGAAGGCGCTGCTTGAACGCCATCGGGATCGTTTTGCGTCCGTGATTACTGCCGGCAGCAGCTTGAAGGTTTGCCGGATTGCGGAGGGGAAGGCAGACGTGTACTACCGTTTTGGGTATACCATGGAGTGGGATACTTGTGCGGAGCAGTTGATTGTGGAAGAAGCGGGCGGATTTTTACTGGAGGGCCATACGGATCGGCCGATTGTGTATAATCGCCAGGATCCTTGTAATCGTTATGGGTTCTATGTGGTTAACTGCATGGAGAATTGCTTGGAAAGGCTGGAAATAAATGGAAATTCGTAGGTTGGAATCCGATAAAGAAATAGGATTGGCACTGGATCTGGCGGAGCGTGTCTTTGATGCGGTGAATGCGCCGGCGTATTCGGCGGAAGGTGTGGACTCTTTTCATGGATGCTTAATGATGTTCCGGATTTTTCCTGTTTTGGAGTATTGGGGCTGCTTTGCAGAGGGGCGCTTGGTAGGTATGCTGGGCAATAATGGAACGCAAATCACCCTTTTGTTTGTGGACCCTTTGTGGCAGGGCCGCGGGGTGGGACGTGCGTTGATTCAAGATGGGTTCGACCAGGTGAAGGCGTTTCCGGGAAGTGTGCCTTTTTATGTAAAATGTGGGTTTGAAGCCACTTCTGAGGTGGAAAATGAAGATGGAATTGAATATGTGATGATGGAAAGAATTTAGATTTGGGTATATAGAGAGAAATTTTTCTATATACCCAATTTTTTGGGTACATAGGGAATTTTTTGCGTATATACCCAAATATTTCCCGGGAAATATTTGCACACGCTAAGTGTTTATCATACAATGTCCTTTAGGGGGGGCTTGTATGATCTTATGGTTACTTAAACAAGAAGAAAAGCGAATTCTTAATACAATTCAGTCGATTACTCGTACTTGCGGATCATTTCCTACGACTGATTTGCTTTGTTGTAAGAACGGCAAATATTTCAAATATTACCAAACGGACGGTCATACTCGCACCTATATTCCAAAAGACGAGCAGAACCTTGCACGTACTTTGGCTGCTAAGGAATATTATCTGCGCTTAAACACATTCCTTTATCACATTAAAAAAATGATTGCATACTACGAACGCCATATCGAGCAAAATCAAGCAGCAATTGATACACTTTTTGCTCCTAATTCAGGGTATAAGCCTTTGCTGGAAAAATCTAGTAACCCAATCGACTTTAGCGATTGGGCAGCAGTACCCTACGAAACTAATCCGGTTTACCCAGAGGGGAAGAAATTCAGAACGCAAACAGGCATCTACGTCCGTTCTAAATCAGAGAAAATGATTGCGGATACACTGACTGCATACCAAATTTCCTATCGATATGAAGCGGCGCTGCATCTTGAGTACACTGTTTATCCGGATTTTACCATTCGTCATCCGGAAACAGGGGAACTCTATTACTATGAACACTTTGGTATGGTAGACAATCCGGATTATCGAAAGAAAATGTTCAATAAATTAGATCTGTACATACGCTACGGCATGCTTGATTTGTTATATACTATCGAAACAAAAGACAGACCGCTCACCGTGGAGCAGATTGAGCAGGCACTTGCGCCTATTTTCCGGAAACCTTTCGCGCAAGCTTCTTAGACAAAGTGGGAGCAGATTTATTCTTGACCGGCGGACGCGCCGAACGTTTCTCGGCGATAAAAACATAATATCCGTCCAGTTCGTGTACCCGTACACCGCCAAACACAGAAATTAACTTATTCTTGTACCAATCCAAACGCTTAGTCACCATGAACAAGCGACCGCCAATTTCAAGATGACGGAAGGCACCTTCGATAAAGCGTTTGGCAACAGAGAAGTCTGTGTGGTAGGGCGGGTTGGAAAGGATTTGGGTAAAAAGCCTGCCGGGCTCAATGGCAGAAAATCCATCGCTTTGTAACACTTCGCAAGAAACCCCGTTAGAAGCACAATTCTCTCTTGCGATACAAACTGCGTGCGCATCAAAATCAGTCATCATTACTGATGCGCCGCACCGTGCAGCATAAATGCCTACAATGCCAACACCGCAACCAAGATCCAACACGCGGTCAGAAGCATCGAAGGAAGTCAAGGACAACATAGCAAGGGTCCCCTTGTCTGCATGGGCAGGGGAGAACAAATCAGGAGCCGTTTCCAAACGCAATATTATACCTGAAATTTGCACTTCATACATAGAAAAAACTCCTGAAAATATTTTTCAAAAAACACTTGACACAAGCCCTTTGATGCTGTATATTATACACGTTCTGGCTCATTGGTCAAGCGGCTAAGACGCCGCCCTCTCACGGCGGAAACAGGAGTTCGATTCTCCTATGAGTCACCAGTACAAAGAGGCGTCAGCGTAAAGCAGACGCCTTTTTTCTTTTACACACAAGGGGTGGACAAAATGCAACTTCCGGAGGAATTTAAACAGAAGATTATTCAAATGTTGGGCGAAGAAGAATTCGCTCAATACGAAAGCACCCTTTCGGAAGAACGGGCATACGGCCTTCGCCCCAATGAACTCAAAATAGACAAAGAAACTTTGCGGGCAAAACTTGCGCCCATTATCACTATGAAAGAAGACGTGGCATGGAGCCATAACGGTATGTACTTTGACACCACCTCCGGCCGTATGCCGGGACGGCTTCCGTACTATCTGGCAGGCCTTTATTATATTCAGGAGCCAAGCGCCATGTATCCCGCGGAAGTGTTGGAAGCAAAACCGGGGGATCGCGTATTGGACCTTTGTGCAGCGCCAGGCGGCAAGAGCACGGAGATTGCGGCGTGCCTGCAAGGACAAGGCATCTTAGTATCCAATGATATCAGTGCCCCTCGCGCCAATACTTTATTATATAACTTAGAACTCTCCGGTATTTCCAATGCCATGGTAACCAACGAAAGTCCTGCGCAACTGGCAAAGTATTTTCCTCATTGGTTTGATAAAATCTTAATTGATGCCCCTTGCTCCGGCGAGGGTATGTTCCGGAAAGACGAAGAAGCCGTTAAGAGTTGGGGAAACTTTAAGAACGAAACTTGCGTGGCCATGCAGCAGGAAATTCTGGCTTACGCAGATGCTTTGCTGAAGCCGGGCGGACGCATTGTATACTCCACCTGTACCTTTGACATCCGGGAGAATGAAGGCATGATGCAGGCATTCTTAGAAGCTCACCCGGATTATACCTTATTAACACCCAAGAAGCCCGGCGGCATTGCAGACGGCTTCGGCTTAACTCAAACCGCAAGACTTTGGCCCCATAAATTAAAGGGCGAAGGGCATTTTACGGCGGTTTTGGAGAAGGGCACAGGGGAGACCTACGAGGGTAAAATGACAAAGCCCTCCAAAAGCTATAAGCGCCTGAAAGAAGCTCCACAAGAATTGCGGGCTTTCTACAAAGAGAACTTAACCATACCTATGCCGGAAAATCTTTATTACTATACTATTGGTGAACAGCTGTTTAGCTGTCCCTTTGAACCCCTTTCCATTGACGGCCTGAAAGTACTTCGGATGGGTATACACGTAGGTACCCTTGCGTATGGAAAATTGAAACCGGCACAATCTTTTATCATGAGTCTGCCGAAAGATGCTTTTGTACGCAATGTAGACTTATCCTGGGATAGTGACGAAGTAAAGCGCTACGTGCGGGGAGAATCTTTGAATATTGATGGCAAAGATGGTTTGACTGCCGTTCGCGTAGAAGGTTATATCTTAGGCGTAGGCGACCTTCGGGGCGATGTTTTGAAGAATGCGTATCCCAAAGGCTGGAGGCGTATGCTATGAGATTAGATAAGTATTTATCCAATATGGGCCTTGGCTCCAGAAAAGATGTACGGGGAATTATCGGAAGCGGTGCCGTCACCGTAGACGGACAGATTGTGAAAAACGCAGATGCTAAGATTCAAGAAGGCATATCGGACGTTCAGGTAAACGGCCAGTCCGTTGCCTACAAGCCTTACGTATATTTAATGTTATATAAGCCAGCCGGCTATTTATCCGCCACAGAAGACGGAAGAGGTGGCCCGGTGGCCACGGATTTAATCGGAGATGATTATAATTTCTATGATTTAGGCCCTGCTGGCAGACTGGACAAGGACGCAGAAGGATTCTTGCTACTGACCAATGACGGCCCCTTCGTCCATCGAATTATTACCCCTGAGAAACACGTGGAGAAACAATACTTTGTGCGCCTTCGAAAGGATATTACCGAAGCAGACAAGGTGGCATTCCGGGAAGGTATTCGCTTCAAAGATGGCACGTTGTGTAGACCGGCACAACTGGAGGCAGGAGAAGAACCCGCCACCGCTTTTGTAACCATCCACGAAGGAAAATTCCATCAAGTGAAGAAAATGTTCTTGGCAAGAGACAATGAAGTGGTATACTTAAAGAGAATTTCTATTGGCGGCATCGCCTTAGATGAGACGCTGGAGCCGGGAGAATACAGAGAACTGACGCAAGCAGAATTGGAGCCGTTATTATGAAGAAACAAATCGCAGATCAAGTAGCCTTTTTCCTGATGGGACTTCAAGGGAGATTTGAAGAGAACGATGAAATCAATCGCATCCGGGTAACATTTACGTCGGGTCTGAAGAAATATGCCCTGGAGGCGGAGCGAGAAGGGAATCAACTGAAATTCCATTTTACCGGCAACAGTTATACCATGGACTTTGCCGCTTTCAGCCGATTCTTGGTAGAACGGATTGGAGAGTTTGACAGCGCGGAGATCGTGATGGAGGAGCGCACTCGGGAAACGCTGATTTTGGCGGACGAGAAGCGGGCGGTGACACAATCCAAAGCGCGGACGGAAGCGAAGGAAGACGAAGTGCGCGCAACGTCTATGAGTAACCGCGCCTACTTCATTAAACCGGAACGGGCAGGGGCTTTGCTGAAAGCCATCGGTATGCTGGGCGGCAATGGGAAGGTGCGGAACGATAAGATTCGAAAGTACAACCAAATTGACCATTTTATCGAATTGATGGACGCCATGCTACGTAAACTCTGTGCTGAGAAGACTGTGAACGGCAAGAAACAACCCATTCACGTGGTGGACTGTGCTTGCGGTAAATCGTATCTGTCCTTTGCCCTGAATTACTATATTCGGGAAGTGCTGGATCACCCGTGCCATTTCACAGGGCTGGATTACAATGAAACGGTTATTCAGGATTCAAAGAACATTCAAAGCGAGCTGGGCTACAACAATATGCAGTTTGTCCAAACGGATATTATGAAGTACGTGCCGGATCGCCACTATGACTTGATGATTACGCTCCACGCCTGCGATACAGCTACGGATAAGGCACTTCGTTTTGCCATCAATCGGGGCGTGAAGTCCATTGTGTGCGTGCCGTGCTGCCACAAGGAAATGAATAAGCAGGGCTATTCCATTGAGGGGCTTGAATTGATTTTGCGTCATGGCATCTTGAATGCCAGAATTGCGGACAGCTTGACAGATG
>JAFYOJ010000036.1 GCA_017560225.1 Clostridia bacterium | reverse complement strand
GACATCAGATGGTCAACATAATATAAGCACGCTCCCTTCATCTCTATAAAATTTATTATAAACAAAAATCTGTGTCCGTGCAAGATTGTATAAATTTCTTCTGCAAATCCATACTACGAATCAGGAGGCGATTGTAAAATGATTCGAAACATTAGCTATCTGCTCATGACTTTTCTGTCGCTGATTACGGCCTGTTTCCTGTACTACGCAGAAGAAATAGGAGCAAGACACCCTGACAGCATCTTGCTCCTAATCGTTGCATCCATTATTGCAATTTTGGGAAGTTTAGCCCTCAAAGCATCTTCCCATTCTTAATTAGCCGGGCAAATGGAAACCTTTCTCTACGCAAAGTTCGGCTCTCTTCTTGGCTTTCTCACCGCCGTACGCAGGATCTGCCGCCAAAGTCTTCTCCAAGAAATCCGGGTGTTCCTTAAAGAACGTCTTCATAGCAGCATCCGGATTCTTCTCATAAGCCTGAAGCTGTGCAAGCTGACCTTCATCAATGAACTTAAGATCAAATGCCTTTAAGAAGAAACTCTCTTCTACGGCCATCATGGTGTGAAGTTGTACGTTCATCTTACGAAGAATCTCGCCGCCGCCCTGACGTCTGTCTACAATGGCGAAAGTATCTTTCATCACGCCGCCAATGCGCTCAATATAAGGAATCCAAGCTCTTACATAACTGGAAGCTTCCGTTACCAAGTCTGCAATGTGCAAGCAAACGGCGCCACCTAAACTGTCATCCCCTACCGGCATCATGGTATCGCCGTAGCCAATCACTGCACCGCCCTCTTTGAACAAGGTCAAGTGAGGCTTCTTAAGAAGTTGGGCACAAGGAATGGAGAAGAACCAGTCACGGCGCTCACCGCCGGAAATAAAGTCAATTTCATCCAAATCAACGGTGTTGCGAATTTCTGCCACTAAACCATCAATTAACTGATGATAAACTTCATTCTCCTTGTACGTACGCATGGTTTCATCCAAAAGCATGGCGGTCATCGCCCGCTCCATAGCAGCCTCATCTGCAATGCCTGCCTTGGTTGCGTCAATCTTGGCCAGCAAATCTTCTGCCGCCTTGCCGGATCCGTACAAGTAATGGGTGTTAATGTAAAAAGGTCCTAACTTACCGGATGTATACCAGAACGGTTTGTCCGCAGGGGCT
The DNA here is from genome assembly GCA_017560225.1 of Clostridia bacterium. Taxonomy (GTDB): domain Bacteria; phylum Bacillota; class Clostridia; order UBA1212; family UBA1255; genus RGIG9099. The sequence continues at coordinate 4,561 of JAFYOJ010000036.1, read as the reverse complement.
ACCTTGAAAGCCTCTGTCTGATACAGCATCTCCACCAACTTATCTTTCTTCATAACGTATAAACTCCTCTCTTAGCCAATCTGCAATTTTCCACGGAAATCTGCAATTGAAGTGAATTTCATATCTTGCATATACTGAATTAAGCCGTCTTCCACTTTGGTCACCGCATCGGGATGAACCAGATTTGCAGTACCTACCTGTACGGCAGATGCACCGGCCAGAATAAATTCTGCCGCATCCTCGCCTGTTTCAATGCCGCCCATACCGATAATCGGCACATTTACGGCTTTAGAAACCTCATAAACCATACGAAGGGCCACAGGCTTTACGCAAGGACCGGACATACCGCCCGTCACGTTAGCCAGCACAGGACGCATCTTCCGAGCATCAATCTTCATACCCAGCAAGGTATTAATCAGCGAAACCGCATCGGCACCGCCGGACACTGCTGCGCGAGCTGTCTCGGCAATGCTGGTTACATTGGGTGTTAACTTAATAATCAAGGGCTTAGAAGGAAGCACTTTCCGAACCGCCTTCACTAAACCTTCCAAAGCAATAGGGTCTTGACCGAATGCGGCGCAACCTGCCTTTACGTTAGGGCAAGAAACGTTTAATTCCACCGCATCCACGTCTGCCTCATTGAGCATCGCTGCTGCCTGTACGTAATCATCTTCACAAGAGCCTGCCAAGTTAGCAATAATCTTGGTCTTAAACTGTCTTAAATACGGAATTTCCTTCTCAATAAAAGCCTCTACGCCGGGATTCTGCAAGCCAACGCTGTTTAAGATGCCCCCGGCTGTTTCCGCAATGCGCGGTGCGGGATTTCCCTGTCTGGGTTTCAGCGTAAGCCCTTTTACCGAAATACCACCCAAACGGTTAAGATCAGCATAAGGCTCAAATTCGTGACCGAAGCCAAACGTACCGGATGCCGCAATTACAGGAGAATGGAGTTTAAGACCTCCGATGTCAACGGATAAATTCAACTCACCCATGATGTGCCACCTTTCCGCCTACGGCTACCATACCGGTACCAAATACCGGACCATCTTTACAAACATGACCCATGGAATCATCCTGCATCTTGCAAGCACAAACCAAGCAAGCGCCGAAGCCGCAGCCCATTCGCTCTTCTCTGGATTCCTGATACAAAATCCCCTGTTCGTCTGCAAATGCCACCACGGTGTTCATCATCACTTGAGGTCCGCAGGTATAGAGCATATCCGGTTTCCCAGTATAATTTGCTTTGTATACGTTAATGGCATAGCCTTTTTCCCCGAAACTGCCGTCGTCGGTGGACACCGTAACGTCTGCGCCCAAAGCTTTAAACTCCTCCGTAAGGAAGATGGCCGCTTGATTGCGGAAACCTAAGAATACGCGGGTTTCCACGCCCTTCTCAAGCAATGCCCGCGTCAAATAGAACAAAGGACATACGCCAAGACCGCCGCCGATCAAATCCACTTTCTTGACGTCTTTCAAATTAAAGCCGTTGCCGAAAGGTCCCAACACACAAAGGCTGTCGCCCACTTTCTTCTCTGCCAATAAATGAGTGCCCTTTCCCTTCACTTCCAAAACCAAACGAAGTACGGGATGGCCCTCATATACAGTCACGTCACATACGCTGATGGGACGTCTTAAATATGTATCTCCGCCGCAAGTGACCTGGAAGAACTGACCGGGACGAATTTCTTCCGTCACCGCAGAAATGTCCAGCAGCATAGAAACAATATTGGGAAGTAAATATTCTGTCTTTACAATGGTTAAATTATATTCCGCCATCTTACCCAAAACCCTTTCTTAGGAAATCGCTGCCATAATGGCTTTGCTCATCTCCACAGCCTCATCACGCGCCGCCAAAGCGTACTGCTCTTCCGTGAACTTGCCGGCACGCTTGTCTGCTTTGTATGCATACATAATGCTTCTGGAAGCATTTACAATAGCGCCCAAACCGTCTTTGTTAAAGTTTACAGATACGGAGCGTGCATCGCCGCCTTGTGCGCCGTAACCGGGCACCAAGATAATTGCCTTGGGCATTCTCTTACGCAAGTTCTCTGCCTCTTCCGGATACGTAGCTCCTACAACGGCACCTACAGAAGAGTAACCCATCTTACCTACGCAAGATGCACCCCACTCATCCACCAACGTAGCCACAGTTTCGCTGATGGTAAGGCCGCTCTCCGTCTTCAAATCCTGAAGCTGACCGGAAGACTTATTAGACGTCTTCACCAAGGAGAAGATACCTCTGCCGTTCTCCTCACAAAGCTTTACGAAAGGCAGGATACCGTCTGCGCCCAAATAAGGGTTTACAGTCAGTGCGTCGCAGTCGAAAGCCCCTTCCTTCACGGGCATTGTGGGATCTTCTGCAATGCTGTCATTCTCTAAAGTCTCTAAATATGCCTTTGCATAGGCTTCGGAAGTTGTACCGATATCATTACGCTTACCGTCTGCAATGACAATCATGCCCTTGGACTTTGCGTAATCCACCGTTGCCTTGAAGGCAATCAAACCGGACAAGCCGTACATTTCGTAGTACGCAAGCTGAGGCTTTACCGCCGGAACTACGTCATACAGCGCATCAATCAAGCCTTTGTTAAAAGCAAACAAAGCAGAGCCTACGCTCTTATATTTCTTCTTTACACAATCCGGAATCTTATCATAATTCGGATCCAAGCCGGCAACGACCGGGCTCTTCATTTCCTGAATCTTTCCAAGTAAACGATCTGCAAAATTCTCCATCATCAAATCCTCCCATCTACAATCGTGTGTACCACACTACCCTTTAACTTCCAACCGTCATAGGGAGAATTCTTGCTCTTGGACAAGAACTTCGCCACTTCAACCGTATATTCTTTATTCAAATCGACCACGGTAATATCGGCACATTCCCCTTCTGCCAGGCGTGTACCGATTCCCAAAATCATACCGGGATTCAAAGACATCTTCTCCACCAATTGAGACAGAGTCAAAGCACCGGTTTCTACCAAATACTTGTAAGAAAGACCGAAGGCAGTTTCAAAGCCAACCAAGCCATTGGCAGCTTGTGCAAACTCCACGCGCTTCTCATCAATGTGGTGGGGTGCGTGGTCTGTTGCGATACAGTCAATGGTACCGTCCTTCAAACCTTCAATAATGGCCTCCAAATCCGCTTGACTGCGAAGGGGCGGGTTTACTTTCGCGTTGGTGTCGTAGTTACCTACGGCTTCATCGGTGAGGGTAAAATAGTGAGGACACGTCTCGCATGTAACCTGCACGCCTCTTGCCTTCGCTTCCCGAATCAATTCTACGGAAAGCTTTGCACTCACGTGGGCAATATGTACCGGCACGTTCAAATACTCTGCCAGAATCAATTCTCTGGAAACCATATTGGTTTCAGAAGCCCAAGGATTTCCGCGAAGTCCCAAAACAGTTGCGGTGTAACCTTCGTTCATATAGCCGTCATCCACCAAATCCAAATCTTCGCAGTGAGAAATAACCGGCAGATTGAATTGTGCTGCGTACATCATCGCTTTCTTCATCAAAGAGGAAGAAGATACGGGGCGACCGTCATCGGATACAGCCACAATGCCGGCTTCTTGCATATCGCCCATTTCTGCCAATTCCTGTCCTTGCAAGCCTTTAGAAATAGCGCCGATGGGGTAAACCTTTACGCTGCCTACTTCTTTCGCACGGCTGGTAATAGCGCGAACAATCGCACTGTTATCCACAACCGGCTTAGTATTAGGCATACAAGCAACGGCGGTGAAGCCACCTGCTTTCGCAGACTTGGTACCGGACGCAATATCTTCCTTGTACTCAAGGCCCGGTTCTCTTAAATGACAGTGCATATCAATCAAACCCGGGAATGCTGTCAGACCGGTTCCGTCAATGATTTCTGCTGCCGCATCCTTTTGAGAATTGGCTTCTGCAATCTTTACAATGCGACCGTTCTCAATCACAATGTCACATACTTTATCTAAATTGGCACCGGGATCCACAGCCCGGATATTTTGAAGAATTAACATAGTCCCTTTGCTCCTTTCTTATTTGCCGGTCAGTAAATGAAGTACTGCCATACGCACCGCCACGCCGGAATGAACCTGTTCATTGATTGCAGAGTTATCTGCATCAATCACGCTGGTAGACAATTCCAAACCTCTGTTTACAGGACCCGGATGCAGTACAATACAATCTTTATCCGCATGGGAGAGCACCTCGGGATCAACCCCGAAATACTTGGAATATTCTCTGCCTGTGGGGAACAAAGCTTTCTTCTGACGCTCCAACTGAAGTCGCAGGCCCATGACAACGTCCGCACCGCGAACGGCTTCCGTTACGTCCTTGGCAAGGCGTACACCGGTCTGTTCAATGTTGGCAGGAAGCAACGTAGAGGGAGAGGATACCACCACTTCTGCGCCCATCTTCTGAAGTCCCCAGATATTACTTCTGGCTACACGGCTATGTAAAATATCACCGGTAATAGCCACTTTCAAACCTTTTAAGTCACCTTTGTGATTTAAAATTGTCAACATATCCAAGAGCGCTTGGGTAGGATGCTCGTTCATACCGTCACCGGCATTGACTACGG
>JAFYOJ010000035.1 GCA_017560225.1 Clostridia bacterium | reverse complement strand
CCCAAACACGGCGGTGCCAATATTAAAGTAGTGCACATGATGGAGGATATTAAGAAGAATGTGAAGGATTGGACCGACGAGGAAGAAATTTCGGCTTATTTGCAGTCAATTTTGAACAAAGAAGCCTTCGACAAGAGCGGTTTGATCTACGGCATGGGCCATGCGGTTTATTCTGTATCGGATCCCAGAGCTAATATCTTTAAAGGTTTTGTGCAGAAACTTTGCGACGAGAAGGGGATGCAGAAAGAATACGTGCTGTATTCCAACATTGAACGTTTGGCGCCGGAGGTCATCGGTGCAAAGCGCCGTATGTACAAAGGTGTCAGCGCAAATATTGACTTCTACAGCGGCTTTGTTTATAACATGCTGGGTTTGCCTTTGGAATTGTATACGCCCATCTTTGCCATGGCGCGGATTTCCGGATGGAGTGCCCACCGTTTAGAAGAATTGGTGAATGCGGGCAAGATTATTCGCCCGGCCTACAAGAGTGTGTGTGAGGAACAGCAGTACCGTCCTTTGAAGGATCGGTAAAATGTTGGTAATTTTTTTACAAATGCCTCTTGCACTCCTGTTTTGAATGTGGTACAATAGCGTCTGCTGTTTAAGGATTTTCAAGGAGGTGTATTAAATGGCAAAGTGTGAATGTTGCGAAAAGGGCTTGATGTACGGTCGTCATATCAGCATTACTCGTTCTCAGGTCAGTAGACGTGCGAAGAGAAATTGGAAACCGAACGTTAGACGCGTAAAGATTATGGATGGTAAGACTCCTCGTTACGCTTATGTATGCACAGCATGCCTGAGATCCGGAAAGGTCAATAGAGCCGTTTAATCACCGGAACTTATTATTTGTGTAGAAACAATGCGGTCTTAAGTATCTTAAATAAGATGCTTGGACCGCATTTTTCGTGTTGCCCGTTGGGCGGAAATGTATGTTTTTATTCGCTGATGCCCAATCGTTGGGCGCAATAAGTTGTTTTTATAAAGAAAAGCCCAAACAAAACCGGACCATGCAAGCGTTTGGGCCAAATCGTATATTTTTATTCGCTGACGCCCAATCGTTGGGCGCAATAAGTTGTTTTTATAAAGAAAAGCCCAAACCATTTACAACGCAATAGTTTGCGGAATCATTTTACGCACATTTTCCAGGCATGCCCCATACGACGCGGGATTGCGAATTACCTCCTGCGCTGCATCCTGAGCCTCCCGCAAAATATCTATATCCTCATACAAATTTGCCACTCGGAACTGAGGAAGACCGTGCTGCTGGGTGCCGAAGAAATCTCCCGGACCCCGCAACTCCAAATCTTTCTCTGCAATCAAGAAACCATTGGTACTCTCTTTCATAATCTGCATCCGTGACTTGGCCACCTCGCTGGTTGAATTGGTAAACAAAACACAGTAAGACTGGTGTGCGCCTCGACCTACACGACCCCTTAGCTGATGAAGCTGCGCAAGGCCAAAGCGTTCCGCATTCTCAATAATCATTAAAGTAGCATTGGGCACGTCCACGCCTACCTCAATTACGGTGGTGGCAAACAAAATCTTAACTTCGCCGGCCAAGAACCGCGCCATTACCTCGTCTTTCTCTTTGCCGGACATGCGGCCGTGCACCAAACCGCAGGGGATATCCTTGAAAACGCTGCGGGATAATTTCTCGTAATTTTCCGTGGCAGAAAGCAAGTCTTCCATATCCATATTGTCGCTTTCCTCCACTAAAGGATGCACAATATAAACCTGGCGACCTTCTTCCACCAACTTCTTGGCCCATGCATAGACTCGATCCCGTCGCGTATCATTCTCCACAAAAGTCTGAATGGGAAGCCGTCCTTCCGGCAGGGCATCAATCCGTGAAATATCCAGATCGCCGTACAAAATCAACGCCAATGTTCTGGGAATGGGCGTAGCGGTCATAACTAAAATATCCGGGGTAGTTTCTTGCTCTGCCAACAGTGCCCGCTGCCTTACGCCGAAACGGTGTTGCTCGTCGGTAATCATAATGCCGGGTTTACAAAATACCACGTCTTTTTGAATTAAGGCGTGGGTGCCGATGATACAGTGGGCTTGCCCCGTGCAAATTTCCTCCAAAACCTCTCTGCGTTTGGCGGCGCTCAAACTACCGGTCAACAGTATCGTATGATAGCCCAGCGCAGACAGTAGGGGCTGAATTTTCTTATAATGTTGTTCGGCTAAGATTTCCGTAGGCGCCATGAAAGCGGCCTGATATCCGTTTCCCATAGCCTTGGTCATCGCCAGAAGTGCCAGGACGGTCTTGCCGGAGCCAACGTCGCCCAAAACCAGTCGATTCATAGGCATCGGAGAGGCCATATCTTGCTGAATCTCCTGCCACACTTTCTCTTGGGAAGGGGTTAGGCGGAAGGGGAGCATGGCAAGCAAATTTTGGGTTTGGTCCTCGCCTGTAAAATGGATGCCCATTCTGTCTTTACTGTGGTTTCCGTGCATGAGCATCAGCATCAGTTGCACGGTGAAAAGTTCTTCGAATGCCAGCCGCCTTCTCGCCTCCGGAATTGCCCGTAAATCTTTGGGGGCGTGGAGGGTGCGGATGGCTGTGTCTCGGTCCATTAAATTGTATTGCTGTAAAATGGACGCAGGTAAGTTCTCTTGGAAAGGGGGCAACAAGGCCAGTGCCTCTTGCACCGTCTTTCGCAGGAAATTCTGGGTCAGTTCTTGGGCAAGAGGGTATATGGGTAAAATGCTGCTGAATTGAGATTGTGATGCTTCTTGTGTTACAGCTTCAAATACCGGGTTGGTCATTTCAAATCCGTAGTACCCTTTAACAATCTTACCGAAGAAGCACATCACAGCACCTTTCTCAAATTTGTTTCGAATATATTTTGGATTATAGAAGGTGATGGTCATCTCGCCGGTGCCGTCGGATACCCGCAGATTCATAACGGAGAAATTTCGGCGAATTTGTCTAAAATCCATGCGCAGAATTCTGGCTGTGAGGGTAACTTCCATATCCGGTACCAGTTCGGCAATTCGGGCTACCTTTGTGCGGTCTTCGTAACCCCGGGGAAACAAGAAAGCAAGGTCTTCCAAAGTACGTACACTCAAGGCTTCCAGCATAGCTGCACGCTTACTCTTAACGCCTTTGAGAAATGTAACCGGAATGCCCATTTGCCTGTTTCCTCCCACCGGAAAATAATGTCTTTATTATACCTTATTTTTCGGAAAAAACCAGTGAAAGATTTTACCCGGAAAGATTGACTTTTAATACTGAATATGAGATACTTGAAAGGATGCAGATTGATTACACAGGAGGGTATGCGTTTATGAGTGAAAGCTTCGATTACACAGTCGTTGATCAGATCCTTTCTCAATATGAGAATGGACAGACATCGATTATTGCAATTCTGCAAACGATTCAAGAACATTACCATTTTTTACCGCGGGAGGTCTTTCCTTATTTGGCGGAGAAATTGAACATGAGCGAGGCACGGGTATATAGTGTTGCTACGTTCTATGAGAACTTCTCTTTGGAGCCGAAAGGGAAGTATGTGATTAAGATTTGCGACGGTACGGCATGTCACGTACGTCGTTCGATTCCCGTATTGGAGCGTCTTCGTTCGGAACTGGGCCTTAGCGAAAGCAAGAAGACCACGGATGATTTGAATTTTACGTTGGAGACTGTTTCCTGCTTAGGTGCTTGCGGTTTGGCACCGGTTCTTACGGTAAATGATGTTGTTTACCCGGAAATGACCCCGGACAAGGCAAGTGACCTTTTGAAGAAGATCAAGGAGGAAATTTCCAATGGCAATTAAGAATAGAGCTGAGTTACAGGCATTTAGGGAGAAAGTTCAAGCTGCGTACAAGTCTCAAACAAAGAAGATTATTGTTTGTGCCGGTACAGGCTGTGTGGCCGGTGGTTCTTTACACGTGTATGCTCGTTTGAAAGAATTGTTGGAAGCACGCAACATTCCTGTTGCAGTTGAATTGGAGGACGAGCCTCACGATCATTCTGTGGGTCTTAAGAAGAGTGGCTGTCACGGTTTCTGTGAGATGGGCCCCTTGCTTCGTATTGATCCTCAGGGCTGGCTTTACACCAAAGTGAAGGTGGAGGATTGTGAAGAAATCGTTGAAGAAACGGTTTTGAAAGGTACTTGTGTGGAGCGCCTTGTTTACAATAAAGACGGCGTGACTTGTGCACAGCAAGAGGAAATTCCTTTCTATAAGCAGCAGACTCGTTTGGTATTGGAACACTGCGGTAAGATTGACGCGGATTCCATTCGTGAATATATTGCAATCGGCGGTTATGAGGCTTTTGAGAAGGCTTTGTTTGATATGTCTGCGGATGACGTTGTTGGCGAAATCAGCAAATCCGGTCTTCGTGGTCGAGGGGGCGGCGGTTTCCCGGCTGGCAAGAAGTGGGAACAGGTAAAGCGTCAGAAGTCTACACCGAAGTATATTGTATGTAACGGTGACGAGGGTGACCCCGGTGCTTTCATGGATAGAAGTATTATGGAAGGTGACCCCCATAGAATGTTAGAGGGTATGATGATTGCGGGTATTGCCTGCGGTGCCAGTGAGGGTTATATTTACGTACGTGCGGAGTATCCGCTGGCCGTACAGCGTTTGTACAACGCTATTGCACAGGCAGAGGAATTAGGCCTTTTGGGTGATAATATCTTAGGTACGGATTTCTCCTTCCACATGCACATTAACCGTGGTGCCGGTGCTT
>JAFYOJ010000034.1 GCA_017560225.1 Clostridia bacterium | reverse complement strand
GTTTGTACCCGAGGCGCTTTCTTGTTTGGGTTTAACCCAAGTAACTCTTGTGGAAGAACACATGGCGCCCAATGGAGATTTCCCCACGGTCAAAGTACCGAATCCGGAAGATCCGGGTGCGTACCGGATTGCTTTGGAACTGGCAAAAGCACAGCAGGCAGATTTGATTCTGGCTACGGATCCGGACTCTGACAGAACCGGTGCCTATGCCCTGAATGAACAAGGGGAGTATGAAATGCTGAACGGCAATCAAATCGGTATTTTGCTTCTTACAAAGCGGGCTTCCGGTAAAATGCCGGAGAATCCATTTGCCGTTTCCACCATTGTGTCTACGCGTCTTTCTGAGAAGATTTGTAAAGCATACGGGGTAGAGTACGTAGACGTACTCACCGGCTTTAAGTTTATCGGTGAGCAGATTATGCTTCGGGAAGAACAGGGCGATCAAAACTTTATATTTGGTTTTGAGGAAAGTTACGGTTATTTAGCCGGCAGTTACGCAAGAGATAAGGATGCTGTCGCATCTTGTATGTTGCTGGCGGAAACGGCGGCTTTTTACAAGAAACAAGGAAAGAATCTGTTCCAAGCGCTGAACGAAATTTACGCACAGTTTGGCGCTCAGGCAGAAACACAGGTTTCTTTGACACTTTCCGGGGAAGCCGGCCTTGCCAAGATGGCAAAATTGATGGCAGATTTGCGTGCTTGCAACGGAAAAGTATTAGATAACTGTCCTTCTGTGTATAAAGATTACAAGATTTCTAAAGAAGTTTGTTTTGATGCTTCGGGGAATATGGTTGAGGAGAAGACAATCCTTTTACCGGCCTCCGACGTACTGCATTACACCTATCCGGATTTTTGGTTCTGCTTAAGACCTTCCGGTACAGAGCCGAAAGTGAAAGTCTATTTCGGTGCGGAGGGTAAAGACCGAATGGATGCACAGGCCAATGTGTTGAAGATTCGGGATATGGTTATGGCGAAATTAAACACTTATTTAGACTAAGACAGGAGCATTGATTCGTGGCAGACTTCGTACACCTTCACGTGCATACGGAATATAGCTTGTTGGATGGCGCGTGTCGCATTCCGACGCTGGTTTCCCGTGCAAAAGAATTGGGTATGGGCGCACTGGCCATTACGGACCACGGCGTTATGTACGGTGTGATTGATTTCTACGAGGCTTGTAAGAAAGAAGGCATTAAGCCCATCTTAGGTTGTGAAGTCTATACGGCGAAACGCTCTCGCTTTGATAAAGTGCCGGGCATTGATAATGACTACGGACACTTGTTGCTTCTTGCTAAGAATAATCAAGGTTATCATAATTTAATTAAGATTGTTTCAGCGGCTTTCACCGATGGCTACTATTATAAACCTCGTGTGGATATGGAACTGCTTAGAACGCACGCAGAAGGTCTTATTTGCTGTTCTGCATGTTTGGGCGGTGATATTCCTCAAAAGTTATTGAATGGGGATTATGAGGGCGCTGTGGCCCTTGCGAAAGAGTTTGAAAGTATCTTCGGTAAAGGGAACTACTATTTAGAGTTGCAAGACAATGGTTTGGAAGAACAGATTTTAGTGAACCAAGCCTTGATTCGCATTGCGGAAGATACAGGTATTCCGTTGATTGCCACCAATGACGTTCATTTTGTTCGTCCGGAGGATGCACGGGCGCAGGATATTCTGGTGTGTGTTCAAACCGGTAAGAAGTATGCGGATACAGATCGATTAAAGTTTAACACTGAAACTGTGTATCTGCGAGATGGAGAGGATATGGCGAAAGCTTTTGCCGCTTGTCCGGAAGCTATTGCGAACACAGTGAGAATTGCGGATATGTGCAATGTAGAACTGGAGTTTGGCCGTGCTGTATTGCCTGATTTCGGTATTCCGGATGGCTATAATGCGGAAACCTATTTGCGTAAGCTTTGTTTTGACGGGGCTCATGTACGTTACGGCGAGACTTTGTCTGAAGAAGTTACACAGCGCTTGGAGTATGAACTTTCCGTCATCAGCGGTATGGGTTATGCGAAATATTATTTGATCGTATGGGATTTCATTAAGTTTGCAAAAGATCACGGCATTACCGTGGGTCCGGGACGTGGTTCCGGTGCAGGCTCCTTGGTTGCATACTGTTTGAAGATTACAAATATTGACTCGCTGAAATATAATCTGGCCTTTGAGCGTTTCTTGAATCCGGAACGTATCAGTATGCCGGACTTTGACGTAGACTTTAGTGATGAGCGACGGAAAGAAGTCATTGATTACGTGATTCGAAAATACGGAGAGGATCGTGTGGCGCAGATTGTTACCTTTGGTACCATGGCAGCCCGCGGCTCTGTACGAGACGTTGGGCGCGTGTTGGACGTTCCTTACGGACAGGTGGACGAGCTGGCGAAGATGATTCCTATGATGCCGGGAAAAGCGTCTACGATTCAAGGTGCGATTGAGGCCAATCCGGAACTTCGTACCCGTTATGAAAGCGATGAAACTGTCAAGGATTTATTGGATACGGCTATGCAGTTGGAGGGGATGCCCAGAAACTGTTCCACCCACGCTGCCGGTGTGGTGCTGACCAGAGATCCTGTTACGGACTACGTGCCGGTGCATAAGAACGGCGATTCTGTCGCCACCCAATTTCCCATGACGACGTTGGAGAAAATTGGTTTGCTGAAAGTAGATTTCCTGGGTCTTCGTACCCTTACTGTGATTCAGGATACGGTGGCTATGATTGAAAAAATTCACGGCGTTCACGTAGATTTTGACAATATGGTGATGAATGATCCGAAAGTATTTAAGACCATTTGTGATGGTAAGACCTCAGGTATCTTCCAGTTGGAAAGTCCCGGCATGACCCGGTTCATGATGGAACTGGGCCCGGATAATTTGGAGGATATTATTGCGGGTATTGCTTTGTACCGTCCCGGTCCCATGGATCAGATTCCCAAATACATTGCAAACAAAAAGAATCCGGCCTCCGTTTCTTATGCCCATCCTATTTTGGAACCTATTTTGAACGTGACCTACGGCTGTATGGTTTACCAAGAACAAGTTATGCAGATTGTACGCGATTTGGCCGGCTATACCATGGGTCAGTCTGATTTGGTGCGCCGTGCTATGGCAAAGAAGAAACATGACGTTATGGCAAAAGAACGGGTGAACTTCATTGAAGGTGCTAAGAAAAATGGTGTCTCTGAGGAAATTGCCAATGGTGTGTTTGATCAAATGACCGATTTCGCCAGTTATGCTTTTAATAAAGCCCATGCGGCTTGTTATGCCGTTGTCGGTTATGAAACGGCGTGGCTGAAGACCTATTACCCCGTAGAATTTATGGCAGCGACTATGAATAGTTTTATGGGAACGCCGGAGAAAATTGCTGTTTATATTCAAGAATGTCATCAAATGGGCATTGAAATTGTACCACCGGATATCAATGAAAGCGAAGCGAAATTTAGCGTGCGGGATGGCAAGATTATTTTTGCCTTGGCTGCCCTTAAGAACGTGGGTGTGAAAGCGGTGGAGGCGCTGGCTGCCGAACGAAATGCAGGGGGAAAATATAAGTCCTTCTGGGATTTCTGCGAGCGTATTCAAGAAACCGAAATCAATAAACGCTGTGTGGAAAGTTTCATTAAAGCAGGAACTTTTGCGTCTATGCAATATACACGTCGCGCTTTGCTGGAATCTTATGAGGCAATTTTAGACAGTGTAGCCCATGCCAGTCGAAATCGGGCGCAAGGACAAATGTCTCTGTTTGAAATGCTGGATGAAGCGGATGAGGACATTCCGGAGGGGAATATACCATCCAAACCGGAATATGAAAAGTCGATACTTCTTTCTATGGAGAAAGAAGTGCTGGGAATATATCTTTCCGGACATCCATTGGAGAAATATCGGGATCAATTATATAATGTTTGCAATATTCGTTCCTCGGACCTAATGACAGAAACGGAGGGCGGCGGTGCAGCACATATTTCAGAGGATGTTCATGATAATATGAATGTTACCATTGCCGGTGTGGTCACCCAAATTAAGAAGAAAACCACAAAGAATAATACCATGATGGCTTTTGTAACGGTGGAAGATTTGTATGGATCTTTTGAATTGCTGGTATTTCCGAAAGTGTACACGCGTGTTGCACAAGCCTTGCAGCCGGATAGCATTGTGGTTGTTCGCGGTCGTCTTAGCCTGCGGGAAGATGATACCCCTAAAATTCTGCCAGACGAAATTCAGCCCATTGATGCGTTCTTTGCCTATAACGATACAAAAGGCGCAAGCGGGAAGTACCCTCGTTTTGAAATTCCCAGAGAAGCCCTCAAACAAGCAAAAGCTTTTGTGAAATTCTTCCAAGGCCCTATTTTGGTGGAATTTTACGATCAAAAGAGCTCGGATACATTGTTGCTCCGGGCAGGTATTCAAAACAGCAATCACGTTTTGGAAGCATTGAAGCGGTTTTGCGAAACTATGCAAATAACATCATAATACCGTACAGAATCGGTTGATGACCTAAGTAAATCCAAAGAGAGTGTCTTCCGCAAAAAGAAATGGCACGGATGGGCCAAGCGCGATAAGGGAATTTGGGTAGCAGTGTCTTCTTTTCTTTGTAGAGCAGCCTGCCCAGCACGATGCCCGCCATAAACCAACCCCAATATGGAAATATGGGAAAGAAGTCGCCGGTGGTAAAACCGTAGGGGATTAGCCCCAAAGGACAAAGCCAGATCGTATCCGGTGTGCATGTTTCGAAGTAAACCCCAAGGAGAATACAAGCAACGCCCAAAATGCCCAGTAGCCAGGTGGGGAGCCGTTTCAGTAAAATGTAGGATAACATACAAAAACCTAACAGATGCAGAATGCCCCAATAAATCAGTGCGGAGTCATCCATAAGATTGAATGATACCATTATTTTTAATACGGCGGAAACCAGAATACCACAAGTAAACACAATGGCGCCTCTGCGAATAAAATGGCGTCCTAAGGTGATACAAATGCCGGAAAGCAGGATGAAAAGAATGCCGCCGTTATATTGAATAAATTCATAAATAGGCGGAGGATTGAAATCCCAATTCAGAAATACCTGGGCATCAAAAATGCCGTGAATGAGAATCACACACAGAATGAAAATACCGCGGAAGAAATCCAATTCCCAAATTCGTTCTTTTTGCAATTCATAACCTTCTTTCTGTATGTAGTCTATGCTAAACGATCAATATTATAACATTTGGATTTGTTTTTTGTCTACTAAAGTTGTATAATATCCGAAAGCGAATGCTCAATAGAAAAATTGCGGAATGGGAGGCAATGATTATGGAGAAGAACCCACATTACACCGTTGTGGAGAATCCTTTTAAACAGATCACACCGGAGCAGAAGAATCGATTGAAACTGGTCCTTTGGATTGTGTTGATCGTTCTTGTACTGCTTGCGGTAGGTTCTACCTGTTGGTACACCGTCGAGGAGAAAGAAAGTGCTGTGGTGACAACCTTTGGCAAGGTGACATCTGTTGTGGAAGAAGCCGGTATGCATTTTAAAGCGCCTTTTGGTATTCAACAGGTACAGAAGGTTAACGTGAATGTAATTCAAAAAGTAGAGATTGGTTTTACTACGAATCCGGCGGGTGTTACAGTTTCCTTGGATGATGAAAGTAAGATGATTACCGGAGATTTTAATATCGTTAATGTGGATTTCTTTGTGGAATATCGTATTGCGAATCCGGAGAAGTATTTATATTCGTCTCTGCAACCGGAGAGCATTTTGAAGAATTTGGTGCAAAGCCAGATTCGTACGGTTGTAGGCTCGTATCAGGTGGATGACGTACTGACCACCAAGAAAAGTCAAATTCAAAGCGAGATTAAAGATTTAGTTGTGGCAGAGCTGGCGATTTATGATATTGGTATCAGTTTGGAAAGTATCAAGATTCAAGATGCAGAAGCTCCAACGGATGCTGTTGCGCAGGCGTTTAAGGCGGTTGAAACAGCAAAACAGGGGAAGGAAACTGCTATTAACGAAGCAGAGGCTTACAAGAATGCAGAAGTTCCTAAAGCAGAAGCTCAAGCGGACCAGTTATTACAAAATGCCCAGTTCTTGAAACAAAATCGTATCAATGAAGCAAAAGAGCGCATTGCTATGTTTGAAGCTATGTATGGAGAGTATCAATTAAATCCGAACGTAACGAAGCAACGTATGTATTACGAGATGATTGAGCAAGTATTGCCCGGCGTAAAGATTTACATTATGACCAATGAGAACGGAACGCAAAATATACTTCCGTTGGAATCTTTTAAATGAGGAGGGGCGGAGCGATGAAGAAAGCAATTAAAATTATTGTTGTTGTGATTGTTTTATTGGGCGCTATTGTATTGGGTGCATCTTGCTATACGGTAGCGGAGGATGAATACGCTTTGGTTGTTCGTTTCTCCAAAGTGGTTGGTGTTACCGAGAATTCCGGACTTCATTTCAAGCTTCCCTTTGTGGATACAATTAAGACCTATAAGAAGAATATTCAGTTGTATGATTTGCAACCTTCGGATGTGTTGACCAGTGATTCTAAAGCTATGAGTGTGGATAGTTATGTGCTTTGGAAGATTTCGGATCCGCTGACATTTTACCGGACATTGGGCACAACCTCTGAAGCCTGCAGCCGGTTGGATGCGGCCACTTATAATGTGCTGAAGAATATTATTGGTACCATGCCCCAAGATTCGATTATTCAACTTTCGGATAATGCCGGAAAGAGTGATTTGAATCAAAACGTCTATGAACAAGTGAAGGCATTGACCGGTTCTTACGGTATTGAAGTGACAGACGTACAAATCAAACGGTTTGATTTGCCTGCGGAGAACGAAACCGCTGTCTATGAGCGTATGATTGCAGAACGGGAGAAGATTCGTCAGTCCTATGTGGCGGAAGGTCAGGCGGAGGCACAAAAAATCAAGAATGATGTAGATAGAGAAGTCAATATCATTGTTTCTGATGCCGAGGCAAAGGCAGAAGAGATCGTGGCGGAAGGCGAGAAAGAGTATATGCAAATGCTTGCTGCCGCTTACGACACCAAAGATAAACAAGACTTCTATGTATTTATGAAATCCTTGGATGCATTGAAAGCGTCTTTGCAAGGGGATAATAAGACGGTTATCTTAGGTAGCGATTCTGAACTTGCCAAGATTTTGATGGGTGTGACAGGCTGATTTTGGTAAACTGTTCGATATGAAATAAAAAGATGTGCGAAACTTTTGCACATCTTTTTGTATGTCGTCACACCATTGCAGTTTCTTTTATTTTTATGGTATAATATTCAGACAAAGTTTTTGAAAAGAGGATTCCTACAATGAAATACGAATTTGGATACGGCACTACAACACAAAGCGTTGAAATTGCAGATGGAAACTTGTTGGCAGAGTTGCTTCCCAATCCTGTTCCCGGTGTGGAAAGTGAAGTGGGCGAAGTGGAACGGGCGCTTCAAGAACCCATCGGTGCGCCAAGACTCAGAGAGGTTGTAAAGCCCGGCGAGAAGATCGCAATTGTAACCAGTGACATTACACGTCCAATGCCCACCGCGAAAGTAATGCCTGCGTTGATTGCAGAATTAGAGGCGGGTGGTGTGTGCAAAGAAGATATGACGTTGGTTTTTGCCTTGGGAAGTCATCGAAAACAAACCCCGGAAGAACAACGTAAATTGGCGGGTGATTACGCATACGAGCATATTCGGGTTATGGACAGTGATCCGGAAGATTGCGTCCATTTGGGTGTTACGTCAAGAGGTACGCCTGTAGATATTACCAGAGTTGTTGCAGAAGCAGACCGTGTCATTTGCTTGGGCAATATTGAATATCATTATTTCGCAGGATATAGTGGCGGCGCAAAGGCGATTATGCCCGGTTGTTCTACCCATGATGCCATTCAGACCAATCACCGTTTTATGGTGCAGGAGGCGGCATGTGCCGGAAATTTAGAAGGCAATCCCATTCGGGAGGATATTGAAGAATCGGGTAGAATGCTTGGCATTGATTATATTCTGAACGTTGTGTTGGATGAACATAAGAAAATTGTCAAAGCTGTGGCAGGTGATTCTGTGCAAGCCCATCGCACGGGTTGTGCATTTTTAGATACCCTTTATGGAAAGACTATTCCTGCACAGGCAGATATTGTGATCGTGTCCCAGGGTGGTGCCCCAAAAGATTTGAATTTATATCAAACCCAGAAAGCGTTGGACAATGCCAAGCATGCTGTTCGCAAAGGTGGTACGATTATTTTGGTAGGTGCGTGCCAAGAGGGTTTGGGCGAGAAAACTTTTGAAAAATGGATGTTGGAAGCCCCCACTGCTGAGAGTATGGTGGAAAGAATCGGAAAGGATTTCCAGCTGGGGGGACACAAAGCGGCGGCTATTGCTATGGTACTGCAAAATGCGGATATTTATATGGTTTCAGAAATGGAACCGGAATTTGTGCGCAGTATTTTCTTGACGCCGTATCCTACGCTTCAAGACGCATACACTGCGGCAATCAAGAAATATGGGCCAAACGCTACGGTGATTACAATGCCCTACGGAGGTAGTGTGCTGCCGAAGAAGTAAAGAAGAGGAGTGTGGACTATGAAGTACACCGCAACACATGTCAATCAATATATTCGGGAGAAACGTTTTGAGGAGTTGATTGCGTTCTCGGAAGCGAGACATCAGCTGCAGTTTGAAATGCTTTTTAACCAAATCCATATTGCGGATATGGATTGTGCCAATGATTTTTATACTGACGTAGTGATGGTGACCGGTCCATCTTCTTCCGGAAAGACAACTTTCTCCAATATGTTGGCGAAATATCTCACAGAAGACGGTTATAATTGCACGGTGGTATCCATTGATGATTATTATCTGAATCGGGAAACGATTATGAAACGTCAGTTGGATAGTGGTCGGATTCCTGTAGATGAGCACGATTTTGATTACGAAACATTGGATGCTTTTGATGTTCCTTTTTTTAAGAGACAAATGCGTGCCTATTTGCGGGGGGAGGAAGTTACCTTGCCTTCG
>JAFYOJ010000033.1 GCA_017560225.1 Clostridia bacterium | reverse complement strand
GTATTATAACCGGGAGAACGAAGCCACCAAATACCTTGATCCTTGGTTGCGCTAAGACCTTTATGGAGTGCATACGCAGTGCCAACACACTGTGCGGTCAAGGTTTCACCGAAATAAGCGGCAACTTCTTCAGCAGAAAGCAAATAAACCTGATCCTTCGTCTCACCACCGCCCGCAATGCCGTAAGCTTCATTGTCCTTCGTATTCAAGGTAGAAGTCTTAATCATAGCAATCTGCGCATTAGTAAAGGCACGGTTGATGAAATTCCACTTCTCGCTGTACATGGTACCGCCCTTTGCGTAGGCATCTGTACCGTTCAGCCAATCACGAACAGAAGAATCTGCCCAAGTAGAACTTCCAAAAGTTTCCAAGAACGGGAAGCCGGTATCCAAAATATCCTTTGCAATCAACACGTAGCTGTCTGCTTTCTCTTCAAGGATAATCCAAGAAATGGGTTCAACAGAGAAGAATTTCCCCTTTTCTTCCACGTACTGCTTCTCAACGGTCACTTGCCCATTCACGGTTTCTTTGTAGTGATAAAAACCGGATTGAAGGTCATAACGAGCAACGATTGTCTTCGCCGCACCCTCTGTTTCCGTGGTCTTCTCATACTCGGTCCAAACACCTGTATCCGGGTCAATCCGTACATTGACTTTCAAAATACTGCCAATCTCAGCATCGGCCTGCGCACTGGGATATACACCAAAAGTAACAACCTTCTCCGGCGCAACGGTGGGTTGAGATTCAATGGACGGTTCTTTCCCGTTAGGGGTCCAGTTAATCTCACCTTCTTCAATATTTGCACAGCCAACCAAAGCCAGCATCAACATCAAGATGACTAATAAGAAAGCACCAAAACGCTTGTTCAACTTCATCATACTACGTTCCTCCCGAACACAAATTCCTTTGTAGGACTATCATAAATCACGTTTAAGTATACCCCGCTCAAGGGGCTTTTGTCAAGACTCAATCGAAGCGTACAACTTCAATTTCGTTAATCGCTTTATCCTCCATGGGCGCCAAATCCACCCGTTTCTCCTCTTCCTCAATTTCACTGAGCATAGGACGCGTTTTGGGATGCTTCGGCGTAAATACCGTACAGCAATCTTCGTAAGGCAGAATACTGGTTTCAAAGGTTCCGATTTTCTGAGCAATCGCTACCACTTCCATTTTATCCATACCGATCAAAGGACGGTACACCGGCATATTGGCAGAGGCATCCGTACAGTAAATCGCCTGCATGGTTTGGCTGGCCACCTGACCCACACTCTCCCCTGTTACAAGAGCAGAGCATCCATTCTTCCGCGCCAAACGGTCCGCAATACGCATCATGGAACGGCGAAGCAACACGGTACCCAATTCATCTTTACACTTTTGGTGAATTTCCAGTTGGATATCGGTAAAAGGTACGATCATCACTTTCATAGGACCGGTGAAGCGAGACACCAAAGATGCCAGTTCCAGCACCTTCTCCTTCGCACGCTCACTGGTATAGGGATAACTGTAAAAATGCACCGCACAGATACTTACGCCCCTTTTACCGATCATATAACCTGCGACAGGGCTATCAATACCACCGGACAGCAACAAGCAAGCCTTGCCGTTACAACCTGTGGGCATACCACCGGGCGCCGGCAAGATCTGGCTATATACATAAGACTGCTCACGCACTTCAATATAAATAATCACATCCGGATTCTTCACGTCAACGGTCAATTCAGGGAACGCATCCAAAATCCGTCCGCCTGCCTCTGCAGAAATCGCAGGAGAATTCAAAGGGAACGTCTTAAGACCGCGCTTAGTTTCCACCTTAAACGTACGAATGGTACGTTTCTCCATCTCTGCTTTCATTTGGGCTACAGCCTCTGCAAAAACAGCTTCTTCTTCAGAAGGAATCACCACCGCAGGACTCACGGAAACAAGGCCGAAAACGCCTGTCAAACGTTCCAATGCCTCATCGAACATAAAAGTATCGTCTTCCGGTTCAATATAGAAACGGGATTGAGACCAGCGAACTTTTGCAGGACCTAAATCCGAAATCATTTTACGAATATTTACTGCCAAACGACGTTCAAACACAGAACGGTTCAAACCCTTCAGCGCAATCTCACCAATTCTCGCCAGAATTACTCTTTCCATGCTAATCACCTTTCTCTTACTTCCGTTTACGGGCCGCAAACAAATTGCGCACTTCCCGGGTCAAAACACCGGCCGCATAAACCGCTTGTTCTTCGGTACTCTCCGGGGAGAAACTAATCCGGATGGCACCGTCAATGACTGTATTATTAAATCCCATAGCTGTCAGCACCGGGCTTCTGTCTTTCTTATGAGAGGAACAGGCAGAACCTACGGAAACGTATACGCCGTGGCTTTCCAAACTGTGGAGAAGCACCTCTGCCCCGATTCCCGGGAACGATACGTTCAGCACGTAGGGCGAGCTAACCTCAAAATCCGTGGTAAACACGTGGGTGTGAATCTTCTCCCGAATGGCGCCGGTAAAAATCTCCCGAATCCGCACCGTTTTCTCATAATTCGCTGTCATAGCAGGCATCAGTGTGCGCACGGCTTCAGCAAAACCGCAAATCGCAGGCAAATTCTCCGTGCCGGAGCGAATACCGTTTTCCTGTCCGCCGCCTGCCAATAAGGCTTCCACTTTGGTGCCTTTCTTTATGTACAAAAAACCAATGCCCCGAGGGCCGTGTAACTTGTGGGCACTGACGGAAATCAAATCCACGTCCATTTTACCCACGTGCACGGGCATCTTCCCGAAACTTTGCACGCAGTCGGCATGAATCAGCACGTCGGCCTTTATCTTACGGCAAGCCTTGGCAATCTCGCCGATGGGCTGAATGGCACCGGTTTCACTGTTTACGTGCATCACGGAAACGAGCGCCGTATCAGGGCGCATCATGGCTGCCACCTGCTGAGGATCCACCACGCCTTGTCCATCTACAGGAATCCGCTCTACCGTGTATCCTTGGGCTTCCATGGAAAGGGCAGCCTGCGTCACAGAAGGATGCTCAATGGCTGAAATTAAAATATGCTTGCCTTTTCTGGGGTTGGCGGGCAAGATTCCCTTAAACACCCAGTTATTGGATTCAGTAGCGCCGGCGGTAAAATAGATTTCTTTCTCTTGCGCCGAAATGGCTTGGGCCATCACCAACCGAGCCGCTCTTAATTGTTTTTCCGCGTCAAAGCCCATACGATGCAAAGAAGATGGGTTGCCATAGAAACGTTCCATCGTATCCGCCATTACACGAACCACATTTTCCAAAGGCTTTGTGGTGGCACTATTGTCAAAATAATAAGTATTCCGGGCCTGTTCCCGCTTCTCGTAGGCTGCATACAAGTCCGGGCGCTTCCGTTTAGTGCGCTCTACGGCTTGTTGGTGGCGCCATTGCTCCACGGTTTCATGATTGCCGGTGAAAAGTTCCTTAGGCACCTTCCGCCCTGCAATTTCTTCCGGTCTTGTATATTGAGGATATTCCAAGAGTAAATCCGTATGAGACTCATTGGAAGAAGATTCTTCCGATGCCAATACACCCGGAACCAAACGAGATACGCAGTCCACCAAGGCCATAGCGGGAATTTCTCCGCCGGTTAATACAAAATCCCCCAAAGAGATTTCTTCGTCAATAAAGTCCTCAATGACACGCTCGTCCATCCCCTCATAGTGTCCGCAAAGAACCACAATGTGTTCTTCTTTAGAAAGGCGTCTTGCGACACTTTGGGTTAAAGGCGTACCTTGGGGAGACAGATAGACCGTATAGGGT
>JAFYOJ010000032.1 GCA_017560225.1 Clostridia bacterium | reverse complement strand
GTACCGCCGGCAAGGGATCGGCGAGCAGGTGCTGGCACGCATTTTAGAACGTTTGGGGGAAAACGGCGTCGAAAAGATTTTTTTGGAAGTGCGTGCTTCGAATGTGGCTGCCAGGGCACTTTATAGTAAAATGGGATTTGTTGTAATCGGTAAACGCAAAGGCTATTATTCCGGTGGGGAAGATGCGGTGATTATGGAGTACCATACTCCGTAATCATAGTTTGCTTCTTGAATTGCTTCCGGTATTCCATAGGTGTCAACTGATTTAACGTCATAAAAGCGCGATTGAACGAACGAAGAGAATCGTAGCCTACATCCTGTGCGATGTGGGCGATTTTTTTGTCTGTTAAATGGAGCAGACGACAGGCTAATTCAATACGAAATGAATTGATGATTGTATTTAAATTCATATTGGTATACTTATTGATTGTGTGGGAAATGTAATATTTGTTTAAGTGCAGATCGGCGGAAATGGTGTCTAAGGTAATATTTTCCGTAAAATGGCGACTGCAATATTGGAGGATACTTTCAGCGGTATTCTCCATGGGTTTGCGCTCTTTCCAATTGATTGTGGGGATTAAATAACTGAGTGCCAAGTTTAAATAGGAACAGATTTGTGTCTGTACGTACGGTCCCTGCACGGATTGCATGGCACGAAAGAATTGATCCGGTAAAGATCCTTTTTCAATATGAATTACAGGACTTTCCATATCATTCATGGTGAATAATTCTTCCATTTCAGATAAGGAATGGGTAGGGAAGATCATTACAAGAAACTCGTTGCTGCAATCTTGTGGGTTAAAGATGTAGTGGTGGGTTTGATAGGGTGATACCACCAGTAAATCGCCCGATTCAATGGTGTAGTTTTCGTTTCCTACGGTGGCACCCGCTGTTCCACCAACTACGTAAATCAATTCGATTTCTTTATGAATGTGGGGGGCGTCCACAAGACCGTATGCAGTGAAACAGTCAATAATGGGGATTTTCTTGTTTTCATACATAATATTCATACATGGCACCTCTTAATATCCAATATCGTTCTTTCTGATATACTCAGTAGGGGGAAGTCCTAAATGTTTCTTCATAAAAATAGAAAAATAATTGGGAGAAGAGAAATTTAAGATTTCTGCTGTTTCTTCGGCGGTGTGTCCATTTCTGAGCAAACGCAAAGCTTCCCGAACCCGCATTTGGATGTAATAAGACTTGGGGCTCATGCCGGCATATCGCATAAAGAGACGCTTAATATAACTAACGCTGATATCGCACTCCGCTGACAGTTCTGTAAGGGATAAATTTTTGTATAATCCACTTTGCATAGCCTGTACCACTCGTTGGTACTCTAATGCCTGTTTGGAGGTCTTAATGGTTTCAATGGATCGCTTCCGGTCTTCCATAGAAAGTTGCATTAAAAATAAAGTTAATGCCAAAGTTCCTATTTGTCCGCACTGTGCAGGCGATAAATGTGTAATTCCTTTGAATTTCTCTTCGATTTGTTGTTCGACAATGTGCTTTGTACGACCTTCAAACAAGAAGGAGTTGTCGAAAAAACGAAATATATTTCGGATCGCATGGATCAGCTGTTCTTGTTCGCCGTTTGTCAAATGAAAAATGCCGTCTGTTAATATGGGGGGCATTGTGCCCCGTACAGTAAAGGAAAGTACGAATAAATGAGGGTTGGTATGACCGGCACTTCGGATTTTGTGGAATTCCATAGGCGCGTGGAGAATCATATCGCCGCCTTGTAAAATGTAAACTTGATCATCTTCTGTAATCTCGACCTGGCCGTCTTCAATGTAGATTAATTCCCAGCAATTGTGTTGCTCTCCGGAAAAGGAGAAATCCTTCTTCCAGTAATTATTGAAAACCGTATAGAACCCGCTGATTTGAAAAGCGGGGAGGGGCTCTTGTAGAGAAATATCACGAAAAGTATCTAAAATCATAATGTTTTGTCCTTTTTTTCTATTGCGTTTATAATTTAGATGAGTATGATTAAGATATACCATATGAAAGAAAACTTGTCAATAAAGAAAGGCGGAATACAGATGAGCGACACAGCACTTGCTGCGAAACGGGCGGAGTCTCGAATTGGCATTTGGTATGCAATTTGGTATGACACCCGTGAAGTAAACAGTTTTTGGGACAATGACGGCGGTCCTACGAAGTTGCCGATTTTTTATAAACCTTTATTGAAAGATGAATCTTACGGCCGTTATTCATCCGGCGATGCTGCGATGTTGGATTATCATTTGAAGGCAATTGCGGACGCAGAAATTGATTTTATCATTATGGATCAAACCAATGATATTGATAACGGCGATGGCAGCTTGAATGAGAATTCTTTGCTGACGGCCCAAAAGATTAAAGAATGGAACGATGCGGGCAACAGACCGATCAAGTACTGTTCTTCCATCGGCGCCTATGCTGAACTGACCGGGGATTTTTCCATTATTGAATCAGAAGCGAAGAAACTCTGGGAACGTTATGTGGAAGCACCTTGGGGGACGGAGGAATATCACGAGTACGTAGACGGGAAACCTTTAATGGTTATTTTCCCTATGTCCCAAGAACAGTGGGATGCGTATGATGGCGACAAGACTTATGCAAATAAATTTACCATTCGTTTTGCGTTCGGTCATGCCTACGAGCCGGGTTACTGGGGTTGGGTTATGCCCAAGGGAACGTTGGTTACGGAAGACGTAGCCTGTATCATTCCCGGTTGGTTTAAGTTTAATCACCCTTATGAGAAAGTATATAGAGAAAAGGGTAGTACATATAAGAAAAACTGGGAAACGCTATTGGCATCCGATGTGGTTCCGCGCTTTGTCGTCATTAACTCCTTCAATGAATATGCAGAGCACACCGCTGTATATACGGCGGACACATCGGATTTCCCGGATGATTATCCCATTGAACAATGGATTGATGGAGAAGGGAATAAAGCACCGTCACTTTATTGGGATATGACGAAAGAATATATTCAAAAATATAAGAAAGGGGATCTTGTATGAAACGTATTCTTTGTTTGTGTTTGGTTTTATGCAGTGTAGCATTGCTTGCTGCCTGTGGTGATACAACAACACAAGACCCTTCACAAGTGCCTACGCAAGCACCTACGCAAAGCGGGGAGGCGACACCTACGGACGGTGGAACTTCGAAAGAGACCACGAAGCCTACTGCCGGTACACAAGCAACGCCTACGGCACCGGTGACAATTGTGCCTAATAGCACGCCATCTTCCGGTAGCAATCAACCCAATGCCCTTGCACAAGCGCGAACCAAGACACAAATCGGTATTTGGTATGCCATTTGGTATGACGAAGGGGCCGGCAGTATTTGGGAGAATGACAGAGGTACTTCGAACCAACCTATTTACTACAGACCTTTATTGAAGAATGGTTCTTATGGTACATACAAATCTTCTGATTCTGAGATTATACAGTGGCATTTGGAAGAAATTTCTAATGCGGGGATTGACTTCATTATTTTTGATCAGACCAATGATATT
>JAFYOJ010000031.1 GCA_017560225.1 Clostridia bacterium | reverse complement strand
CTTTTGCTTGTGCCGAAACTCAAGCGTCTTGTTGACTGTCAGTGTCCGATTTTTCCAGTCGATAGCATCCCAGGTCAGTCCAATCAATTCTCCGGTACGAAGTCCTGTTTCCAAGATCAGAGCGTACTGATAGTAGTTGTGAGACCGCTTAGCGACCTCTAAGAACTTTTTCTGCTCTTCGATGGATAGGCACTTGATATCGTTTTTGGCTCTCACCGGCTTGGTGTAGCGCACACCGTCCATAGGGTGCTTGGGAATCAGATCGTTCATCAGTGCTGACTTTAACATGGTTCCCATACAGATGTAAGTTTGCCGGATGGTTGCACCTGCGTAATCCTTGTCCATTTGGTTTAGGACGATCTTGCAGTGCATGGGTTTTACATCTGTGAGCTGCATCCCGCCGATGACAGGCTGAATGTTGAACTTGTATCGCTCACGATAATTTCGCAACGTATTCGGGGCCAAGTCTCCGACAATGTTTTGAATCCAGTAATCAAACCAAGTGTCTACCGTCATGTTCACAGGAACAACTATGGAACCATGTCGGTCCTGATACTGAGAATCAGCTTGCCAGTTTCTTGCTTCCGGAATCGTTCTGAAATATTTCTCGTGGCGCTTTCCGTACTTGTCTACGAATCTTGCTATGTACCAACCGTCTTTTCTTTGGAAGATACCCTTGCCACATTCTTTGCCTTTATTATTTTTACCCAATGAATTAACTCCTTTCTCAAATTGAGAAAAAGAGCCAATGCAACAAGTGTATTATATCACATTGGCCCCTCTTTTTCAATAGAATTCGCAGAATATCTATAGTTGTTTCACTTTTTTCAAAATTTAGAAAATTAAAGTCTTACTAATGTATTCTTCGAATTCCTTGCGTTTGATCATCTTCTTTGCACCAACGAATAAAACGAATGGGCAGTTCGGTTCGCGTAGACGATCTTCGATGCTGTTGATTCCGATTCCGGTGAGTTTGTTTGCCTCCTTAATGGAGAGTGTGATTTTGAGATGGATCGGAACGGTGTTATTGGCTTCAGACATATGAAAGCCTCCTTCTTAATTATTTAGAAGTTTGGCACTTTCATCCGTCTGCAATGTCCGGCTCATTGCAGTGTCGTTCCATTTGTTCATTTTGTGATGAACTTCTATGTTAATAAGTTATGAGAGTACATAGGTGCGTTTCAAGAAAACATCAACCGAAATCCAAACAAGAAAAGGTGTCGCCTGTTGCGACACCTTTTTTGGCAAAACCATAGTATAGATTTGTTGGCGTATTTATCTGCGCATCTCTTTCTTTGCTAAATCACCATATACAGGGGTGGCCAAACCAAAGCCACCGGAAACAGTGAGAATCTGACCGGTGGTGTAGGCCGCTGCGTCACTGGCGAAATAGCAGACTGCCTCCGCGATCTCCTCCGGCAGCCCCATACGTCCCAAGGGGATATGGCGCAGAAACAGATTGCGGAAATCATCAGACAGATGCTTTTCCACGGCTTCGGTGGCAGTCATACCGGGAAGGACTGCGTTGCACCGGATGTGGTTTTTTGCCTCCTGTACGGCGATCAGCTTTGTCAGATAATTGATGGCCGCCTTGCTTGTACCGTAGGCGACCTGCGAAATATCCGGCACAAGGCCACCAACAGAGGAAATGTTGATGATGCTGCCACCGTTCTTAGCCATGTGTTTTACTGCAGCCTGGCTGGCCATAAACACGCTTCTGAGATTGAGTGTGACAGTGTCCAAAAAGATTTGAGGATCGGTATTTGCAAAATCCAGATCCTTTCCGGGATTGGATGTTCCGAAATTGTTGACCAGAACATCGATTCGACCGGCATCCCGGACGACATCTTCCACCATAGCGGTGAAGGTTTCCGGTTTGGTAGCGTCGTTGAACACGCATTTTGTACCGGGCAGTGTCTTTGCAATTTCCTGCGCCCGGCCTAAATCCCGGGCAGCCATATAGACTTGTGCGCCCTCGTTGGCGCACTTTTTTACGATAGCCAGGCCAATACCACGGGTAGAGGCTGTCACCAAAATAACCTTATCTTTTAACCGCATATTAAATCTCCTTTATAGCTTTTCTTTTGGGCAGAAACGCAACGGCAATCATACCCAACGCCACACATAAAATCTCGCCAAGCGCCAAACTATGCACCGAAGCAACTGCCGCTGCAGCCTCTGCTGCGCCGGTAGAAATTCTGTCTGTAATTTGATTGGTAAACAGTGGGACAAACACAGCCACCCCAAATGGTGCCGCCAAGTCCCGGAACAGTCCATAAGTTCCCGTACCTGCGCCGGCTGCATAGGGTGTCAAACCGGAAAGCACTACCTTCATAAAAATCGTGCCGTTTCCACCCAAGCCGAAACCTAATATTCCAAGGGAAGCCATCAGGAGAAGAACCGGTGTGGCTTCCAAAAACAGCAGCAAAAGGCCGCATCCGATACCGGTAAACAACAAAGAGCCGAGCAAGATTTTCTTGGGT
>JAFYOJ010000030.1 GCA_017560225.1 Clostridia bacterium | reverse complement strand
TGTAGCGATTCTTCTTATACTTTCCGCAATGGCATTCGCCATCCTTCATAGGTCCAAAGATACGCTCGCAGAAAAGACCATCTCTCTCCGGCTTCAAAGTTCTGTAGTTAATGGTTTCAGGCTTCTTAACCTCGCCGTGAGACCATTTCAAAATTGTTTCCGGAGAAGCAAGTCCGATCTGAATTGAATCAAAATTATTAAAATCTACCATTTCAGCACCCTCCTAATTACCCGTCAATCTCGTCGTTTGCATCATCTGCTGCTACAAACGCCTGAGGATCCAAGTTGTCAGCATTTGCCTCGAACTCGTGCTCATCTGTACCCATTTCATCATCATAGAGTACATCGTCACCATCCTCTGTATCGAAAGCGGAAACAATCACACCGTTCTCATCCATAAAAGACTGGAAGTCCGGATTGAAAACGTCCTTCTTAACTCTATACTTATCAGGATTCTTAATGTAATCCTCTTCCGTCTCTTTAAGCGGAATTTCGGTATTGTCGTCGGTGTAAATCCGTACGTCCAAAGCCAAACTCTGAAGTTCCTTTACAAGTACCTTGAAGGACTCCGGAATACCCGGCTCAGGCACATTCTCGCCCTTTACAATTGCCTCGTAAGTCTTTACGCGGCCGATTGTATCGTCGGACTTGATGGTAAGGATTTCCTGCAAAGTGTACGCAGCGCCGTAAGCTTCCAATGCCCAAACTTCCATCTCACCGAAACGCTGACCACCGAACTGAGCTTTACCACCCAGAGGCTGCTGTGTAACGAGCGAGTAAGGACCGGTAGAACGGGCGTGAATCTTATCATCAACCAAGTGGTGCAGTTTGAGGTAATACATATAACCAACTGTAACCGGGTTGTCAAAAGGCTCACCGGTACGACCGTCGTAAAGAACTGTCTTACCGTCAGGGCTCTTACCTGCCAACTTCAATGTTTCAATAATATCTTCCTCGGAAGCACCGTCGAATACAGGGGTTGCAATCTTCCAGCCCAAGGCTTTCGCTGCGTAGCCCAAGTGTACTTCCAATACCTGTCCGATGTTCATACGAGAAGGTACGCCCAAGGGGTTCAGTACGATCTCAAGAGGTGTGCCATCGGGAAGGAACGGCATATCTTCTTCCGGTAAAATGCGGGATACAACACCCTTGTTACCGTGACGGCCGGCCATCTTATCACCAACAGAAAGCTTACGCTTCTGAGCAATGTATACACGAACCATACGGTTTACGCCGGGAGATAACTCGTCGTCATTCTCACGGGTGAATTCCTTCACGTCTACAACAACACCGTACTCACCGTGAGGTACGCGAAGAGAAGTGTCACGAACGTCTCTGGATTTCTCACCGAAGATTGCGCGAAGCAAACGCTCTTCTGCACTGAGTTCCGTCTCACCCTTCGGTGTTACTTTACCAACCAGAATATCGCCTGCGCGAACTTCAGTACCAACAATAACAACGCCGTTTGCATCCAAATACTTGAGGGCATCGTCACCTACGTGAGGAATTTCGCAAGTAATTTCCTCAGGTCCAAGTTTGGTGTCACGTGCTTCGCACTCATATTCCTCAATGTGAATAGAGGTGTATGCATCTTCTCTAACCAACTTCTCGCTGATCAATACAGCGTCCTCGTAGTTATAACCTTCCCATGTCATAAAGCCGATCAAGGTGTTACGACCAAGAGCAATCTCACCCTTATCTGTGGAAGGACCGTCTGCAATTACGTCGCCTTCCTCTACCCACTCATCACAACGTACAACAGGACGTTGGTTGATGCAAGTAGCTTGGTTAGAACGAAGGAACTTCAGCAAGTTGTAACGGTCTTCCGTACCGTCCTCACGAACAATGGTAATGTAACGACCGGTTACATCCTTTACGCGACCTGCATGCTTTGCAAGTACAACCGCACCGGAGTCCTTTGCTGCTCTGTACTCAATACCGGTAGCAACAATGGGAGACTGTGTCTTAAGAAGCGGCACTGCCTGACGCTGCATGTTCGAACCCATCAAGGCACGGCTGGCGTCGTCGTTCTCCAAGAAAGGAATCATAGCAGCAGCAACAGATACAACCTGCTTAGGAGATACGTCCATGTAGTCAACACGACTGGGGTCAACTTCAATGAACTGATCCCGGAAACGGCAAACAACCTTCTTATTGAGGAAGTGACCTTCTTCATCCAAAGGCTCGTTGGCCTGTGCTACAATATACAAATCTTCCTCGTCAGCAGCCAAATAATCAATTTGTTCTGTTACGGTGCCATTGTCTTTATTGTACTTTCTGTACGGAGCTTCAATAAAACCGTACTCGTTAATTCTTGCATAGGTACTAAGAGAACCGATCAAACCGATGTTCGGACCTTCCGGCGTCTCAATAGGACACATTCTGCCGTAGTGAGAATAGTGTACGTCACGCACCTCGAAAGTTGCACGATCACGGTTCAAACCGCCCGGGCCCAATGCAGAAAGTCTTCTCTTATTTGCAAGTTCTGCCAAGGGGTTCGTCTGGTCCATAAACTGGGACAATTGGCTGGAACCAAAGAACTCTTTAATTGCCGCAGTTACGGGGCGAGTGTTTACCAATGCTTGCGGTGTGATAACGTCACGGTCTTGCATCGCCATTCTCTCGCGAACAATTCTCTCCATTCTGGAAAGACCGATGCGGAACTGGTTTTGCAACAATTCGCCAACACTGCGAATTCTACGGTTGCCCAAGTGGTCAATATCATCTGTATTGCCCAAATCATATTCCAGGTTCAAAATATAGCTAAAGGAAGCAACAATATCATCCTTGGTCAAATGCTTCGGCAACAAATCGTTAATTCTCAACTCGATTTCTCTCTTGAGTACTTCTTCATCGCCTTCTGCGATTTCCAAAATCTCACGCAATACGGGGAAGTATACGCGCTCGGTAATGCCCATTTCTTCCACGTCGAAAGAAACGTACTTGGAAAGATCTACCGTATTGTTACCGATTACTTTAACCGGACGGCGAGGTGTATCAATGAGAACGTAATTGATGCCCGCATCTTGGATTGCCATAGCAAGTTCCTTAGAAACAACCGTTCCTGCAGTTGCAAGCACTTCACCGGTAGCAGGATCTACTACGTCGCCTGCCAGTTTCTTGCCTGCGATCTGAGAGAACAAAGAAAGTTTCTTATTGAACTTATAACGGCCTACCTTCGCCAAATCGTAACGCTTCGCGTCAAAGAACATGCCGTAGAAGAGTTTCTGAGAGTTGTCTGCAAGCGCAGGCTCGCCGGGACGAAGCTTCTTGTAAATTTCGATCAAAGCTTCTTCCTCGCCCTTCACACTATCCTTCTGCAAGGTTTTGAGCAAACGCTCGTCAATAATCAAGAGCTCGTCCTGGCCTTCCGCAAACTCAGGAGCCAGTTCATCTCTGCGAACAGAGAACAACTCTAAAATATCGTTATCTTCGCCGTAACCCAATGCACGGAACAACACGGTCGCTGGCATCTTCCGGTTTCGATCAATACGAACATTAATGATATCGTGGAAATCAATTTCATACTCCAACCACGCACCACGATTCGGAATTAACGTAGATGCGGTAATGTGCTTACCCTTTGCTTTATCAAAAGTCTTCTCATAGTAAGCGCCAGGAGAACGAACCAACTGGCTGACAATAACACGTTCAGCGCCGTTCATAACGAAAGTACCGTTGTCTGTCATCAAGGGGAAGTCGCCAAAGTAAAGCACGTCCTCTTTCATCAAACCGGTTTCTTTGTCAATTACGCGCACACGTACCTTAAGGGGTGCCGCATAAGTGGTATCCCGCTCCTTGCACTCTTCAATTGTGTAAGTGGTGTCTTTCTCCAAATAATAATCCACAAACTCCAGCACTAAATTTCCGCCGGCGAAGTCAGTGATGGGAGATACGTCTTTGAACACTTCCTTGAGGCCCGTTTCTAAGAAGCTCTTGTAAGAATCCTTCTGAATCGCTATCAGATTAGGCATCTCGAGAGTTTCTTGAATCTTCGAGTAACTCATTCGTTCATTCCGACCATACTTGACCGCATGTACCATAATAGATGATCACCTCATATGATTTGTTAAATCGTTGCATCCCTATTGCCAACCACCACATCTTGTGGTAAAATGCGCTTAGTTCACAAAGTGGTTTATTTTCCTCTCTGAGCTCTCTCAAAAGGGCATACTCCCACCATAAGAGATTACAACGCAGTATGTTATTATATCAATACCCCGTCAAGAAGTCAATGGGGTATTTCCAGATTTTTATAAAATAATTTTTTGCACCAACAATACCCGAAAGGTGATGTGTTTCTTGAACGCCAAACAACTGACTATCTTGTTGAAACCCGCATCCGGATTATGCCAACTATCCTGTCGCTATTGTTTTTACAACGACTTAGCGTCCGCCGGTGCTGTTGTGCAAAAAATAATGCAATCAGATACCGTCTCAGCACTTATTCAATTAGTCGCTGACAACTTGGCAAAAGACGGACATGTAACCTTTGCCTTTCAGGGCGGAGAACCATTGTTGGCAGGAATCGACTTCTACAGAGATTTCTTTTCCCGCGTTCAAGAAGCCAATCTGCACGCATCATACCTGTTTCAGACCAATGGCATCGCGTTATGTAACAAAGAAAACGGAAATGCTTTTATACAACTGTTTAAAGAACACCATTGCTTAATCGGGCTTTCTGTGGATGGCGATCGGGTGCTGCACAACACCAACCGCATAGATGCCGAAGGAAACGGAACTTTTGATTTAGTTATGGACGCATACAAAAAGTTGACAGATGCGGGAGTAGCAGTAAACTTTCTGACCGTTTTATCCAAGAAAGTATTATCCCACCCCACGCAGCTTTATAATTTTTACAAAAAAAGCGGCATTAAGCACATACAACTGATTCCGTGTTTGCCGCCACTGGATCACACGGATACAACAGAAACACGCCGGAGAAGAGACTTGTTGGCGCCCTTCTGGATTCAATTTTATGATTTATGGAGACAGGATTTCCAAAACGGCAAACCGCCTTTTGAAGTGCGGGAGTTCTATGCAATTCTCCGGGCACTCCAAGGCGCTCCGGTAGATTCCTGCATTTTCCCGGGAAAATGCAGCCCGCAATTAATTGTGGAATCGGATGGTTCGCTGTATCCCTGCGATTTCTACGTACTTCCGCAATATTGCACCGGATCCATTTTAACAGACACATTAGAAGACACATTGCGGTCCCCGGGCATGCTTCGATTTGCAAAAGAAAATCCGCCCCTGCCAACCCAATGCCAACAATGTGCATACAAAGGATTGCGCAACGGCGGATGCAGAAGGATGCGTCATATTTGGCATCCTGATTGGGACGACTGCCCTATGAAATTATTTTTAAATCATATCTGTAATTATTGATCTTTTATTTTTCTATACCGCAGCGCAACAAAGGCACCCGCTGTCAACAAAAGAATCATTGCGCAAAGACCCAAGCCCATCTCGCCTGTACCGGGATTGTTTCCGGAAGGTGCTTGCGTCGGTGTGCTTTCCGGTGTGGTCGTAGGGCTTTCCGTAGGAATCTCAGTAGGAATTTCCGTGGGGGCTTCCGTAGGTGTTTCAGACGGAGCAGGCTCTACCGCTTTCGCATGGAACGTAACCTTAGAAACCGCAACGGCATTGGTCGTTCCCATATACGCCAAATACACCGGACCACTATACGTGGAGTTCAACGATAAAGTGATTGTTTCTGCCGAGCGGAAATCTTCTTTTGCACTGATATTTTTTGCTGTCGCCAAAGACCAAGAAGCCAACTTGTTAACGCCGGACTGTTCCACCTGCTTATCGGTCGTGGTATCCAATGCACCGGTTGACGTAATCGCAAAGTTTACGCTGCCGGCAGCTAACGTACGGGCATTGCCGTACGCCGCATCCCACCACGTAATGGAAACACGATCATATTTGCTTAAATCGACTGTACCAAGATTTAATGCCATCCCTCCGCTGTTTCTAAAGTAAACAAAAGTATCCTTTTCCGGGAAGCATCGCTTGCTACTTTCGTTTCCGGTCAACAAGCCAAGATTGCCATTCCCGTATTTACTGGTTCCGGATAAGTCAATTTTTAAATCCTTCACGTATACTTTAATTTCATCGTAGTACGTATTCGTCACATTCCGGTGACCAAATGCCACACGGCCTTCTACCGCAACCAAGGCATTCTCGACAGACAATTTTGTTTCGCCTGCAGCATTTAACACTGCAACGTCTTTGTAATAGGATGCATGGACGGGATTATCTGTTGAAGCAGAAACCGTTTCATAATTATCGGCGGTATAGGTGGTAACACCGCTATATGTAACCGTTGCTTTTTGAACCCCATCAATATAGAATTTGATTGTTCCGTTACCATCGTCGTAACAGGTATACGTATGGAACGCCGTAGTCAACGTTCCTTCGCCTTCTTCATAGACGGAAAGCAGAACCGCATTGGTCGCTACGTGTTTACCCTTATTGGCATCATAACTCTTCACGGAAACCTGAATTTGATCATCATTGTAAACACGGAAATAAATACCGCTTCCGCCTACACCGGATCCCGCGCCGGATCCGTCAGATTCATACCAGTTCATTACAGTTCCGTTTCTTTTCAAAACCTGGGTGCCGCGAACAAATAAATAATTGTGACCTCTCTCGCCAAACTTACCTCGGTAAGAAACGGCATAACTTTCAGAAGGACCAAAGTACATATTCTTTAATTCAACAGCAGAATATTTGTCAAATTTTGCATATTTTCCCGCCGTGTCCTCCGCAACCGCAGCCGTTCCGCCCCCTGCCAATAAAATGGACCAGTCCGCCGCAAAATTCGTGTCCGCAATAGCCGTTCCCGCCGTATCTGTATTAAAGTCATACGCAGACAGCACAGACATTTGGTTGAGAATTTGAGAAAGCGTCTCCTGTTCTCCGGAACCGTTTGCAAAAGTCCAAACAATACCCGTCAAACTGACCGCCATAACAATACATACAATCCGCAGAAATATATGTTTCTTATCTTTCATCTGTACAACCTCCTTTTTCGTATTACCCGCCAAATTCCGAATCCCAAAAATTTCCGTCTCCGGAATCCGAGCCATTAGACAAGGTTATAACATCCTTACTCTCAAAAAAAACAATTTCCAACGTCGCCTCTTCAAACTGTATCTTTTTCATCGGATAACCCCCTTTTATTCCAAACCGTTCACGGTCACCGTTTTGTATGCCCCGTATACCACAATACCATTGGGGGTTTCCCAATAAGCACGAACTTTAATTTCCGTATCAAAGGCAGACTCCGGAATTTCCCACAAAGAATATGCTGCAAAATAGCAAGACTGGCTACTGAAAACACCAGGCTCAATTTGCTGCGTACCCGCTTGAAGTGCTTCATACACTTTGGTGGTTTCTTTAAAAATCGTCTTACCGCCCACCGTAATCTCGAAACCAACCTTTTTATAATTCAGGCTATCTACGGTAGTCACAAAACGAATATTTTTCTTGCCGTCCGTTCCATCTGACTTCTGTGCTTTTACCGAAAGAACATTCGCATCCACAAATTTAACGTATGCCGCACCGGGATCCTGCGAATCGCCGGCATCATAGGGAATCGCGCACGCTGCGTCTTTAAAATACCCGGAAAATACATTTCCCCTATATGAAATGTCTTTCCACAAAGAAGTTTCCGGCACTTTAACCGGCGCCTTTGCGTGAAGTGTAATTTGGGAAACCGCAACGGCATTGGTCGTTCCCATATACGCCAAATACAAATTGCCACTATACGAAGAATTCAAGGGCAAGGTAATCGTTTCCGCAGAACGGAAATCGTCTTTGGCGCTGATGCTTTTTGCTGCCGACAAAGACCAAGATGCCAATTTGTTAACACCGGCCTGTTCCACCTGCTTATCGGTCGTGGTATCCAATGCACCGGTTGACGTAATCGCAAAGTTTACGCTGCCGGCAGCTAACGTACGGGCATTGCCGTACGCCGCATCCCACCACGTAATGGAAACACGATCATACTTGCTCAAATCGATGGTACCAAGATTTAATGCCATTCCGCCACTGTTTCTAAAATAAGCAAAAGTATCCATCCCCACGAAACACCGTTTTGTGCTTTCATCGCCGGTGAGCAGACTAAGACTCCCGGTGCCATACTTGCTGGTGCCGGATAAATCAATTTTCAAATCCTTTGTATATACTTTAATTTCATCGTAGTACGTCTTCGCCACGTTCCGATGACCGAATGCCACACGGCCTTCTACCGCAACCAAGGCATTCTCGACAGACAATTTTGTTTCGCCTGCAGCATTCAATACCGCAACATCTTTATAATAAGATGCATGAATGGGATTGGCGGTAGCCGTTGCTACCGTTTCGTAGTTGTCGGCAGCATACGTTGTAACACCACTGTACAAAATCGTTGCTTTATGCTCCCCATCAATATAAAACCAAATTGTTCCATTTCCATTATCATAACAAGTATACGTGTGGAAATCCGCTGTTAACGTACCCTCTCCTTCCGGATAAACGGAAAGCAATACCTCGTTAGTCGCTACGTGTTTACCCTTATTGGCATCATAACTTTTAACAGAAACCTGAATTTGGTCGTCGTTGTATACGCGGAAATAAATACCGCTACCACCCACGCCAGAGCCGGCACCGGAGCCATCCGACTCGTACCAATTCATCACGGTCCCGTTTCGTTTCAACACCTGTGTGCCGCGAACAAACAAGTAGTTATGGCCCTTTTCGCCAAACTTACCTCGGTAAGAAACGGCATAACTTTCAGAAGGACCAAAGTACATATTTTTTAGTTCAACAGCAGAATATTTGTCAAATTTTGCATATTTTCCCGCCGTGTCCTCCGCAACCGCAGCCGTTCCGCCCCCTGCCAGTAAAATGGACCAGTCTGCGGCAAAATCCGTATCCGCCACAGCAGTTCCCGCCGTATCTGTTTCAAAGTCATACGCAGATAACACCGACATTTGCGCCAGAAGGTAGGCAAGCGAGTCACTTTCCTCCGAATCATTGGCAACCGCCGGAAGGGCCGCCGCAAATCCGATGGCTAACATCCAGCAAACAATACGAATAAAAAATCGTTTTCTATGCGTCATTCTACCGCCTCCATTTTATTGTTTTCGTGCTTTTCGCTTTACCACTAATACGACAACGGCAATCGCAATGCCTATTATTACAATACCCGCAAGAATCCAAGGCCAAATAACCGGTGCAACCGGGTTTTCTTCGTGCAGATCATCCGAGGGGCTTTGTGTGGAAATGACAGGTTGTGTAGTCTCCGGCGCCGGTGCATCCGTGCTTTCCGGCGTAGCAGAAGGTTGCTCTTTCTCCGGACCTACAGAAACTTGCAACTGGTCTACCAAATTGGTAGTACCTACCATTTTACGGAAAGCAAAGGCAATAACGCCTTCCTCAGAAAGTCGCGTATTCTCTACAACGCCCAAAACCTCTCCGTAGGCATCGCGAACAGTTACCTTCTTATAGAACGAATAATAATTATCATCCCAATCATCCTCGTACGTGGTAGGGTCTGCATATTCTACCGTCGCAAATAAAGCACCATCCACGTAATATTTAATCAATCCTTCGCCATTGTCATAAATGGTATACTGATGGAGGCCCAACGCAATATCTGCATCCACCGGAACGTTGATGACGCGGGACGCAATTAAAATGCCGTCCGTTTCATACGTCTTAATAACAAGTGCAAGCGTGTTGTCGCTGTTTCCTTTCGTCAAAGCAATACCGCTGGCTCCCATAGAAGAAACCGCACCGGCAGCAGCACCACCATTTTCCTTATACCAATCTTTCTCATACCAAACAATCGCAGCCTCTTGCCATGCCGGGTTTTCCCGTACTACAGGCTCCGTTCCACGAACATAGAAATAAAACTGAGAAGAACCCAATTGCGCTTCAAAAGAGAATACGTATGCACGATTCTCCATGCTATCCAAAAACTGTGCTTGGAAATAATTGCTATCTTCAATCATACCGCCAATGGTGCCGTCCTCTTTTCTGTACGCAGAGAAATTCTCACCGCGCGCAACCGCCCAATCGGTATTAAACTCGCCCAAACTGTTGCCCAAAGCAGGCAACTCAACTTCTTCAAAGTCCACTAAACTGGAAACCGTCATTCCCGCAATGTCTTTCCACTGTTCCACCGGCGGTTTCTCCTGCGCCGTGGCCTTTTTGAAAACAATCTTGGACACGACAATACTGTCCAGCGTAGGATTTCCGTTGTTGTCTCGAATAATCGGACCATACGCAAGATATACAGGGCCGGAATAAGTGGAGTTCACAGGAATGCGAACAATCTGCTCGCCGGACGCCCAACGGCCTGCCGGTGCACTTAAGTTCTTCTGACTTAAAATATTTGCGGTCGTTACCGTTGTAACACCATCATTCTTGTTGCCCGTCTTAACCGCACCATTAGAGGTAAGAGCAACAAACGCCTTGCCGGTAGCATTATTAAATACGGCACTGGCACTGGAGCCCACATTCAAAACCACTTCATCGTATTTAGACAAATCCATATTGCCCAAAGAAATATAGCCGCAACCGCCTGCAAATTGCAAAACGTACGCACCTTCCGGATAAAGCGCATCGGGATAACCATCTCGCACGGTAACATATTCCGACTCACTTTCTTGCAAACTGCTCAAATCCACTTCATAGTCCTGGTCAGCACCCAAAACATTTCCCGGCAGCACCACTGCAAACAGCATCACAAGCGCCATACAAATAGAAATTTTCCGAATCCCTGTAAGTCTCACAACCAAACCCCTCCTTAAAAGTTTCGGTCAATATATTCAATCAAATCTTGTACGTAGTTCGTCATAATCGCGGTATTCTTCCCCGCAGAGAATTCCCGGAACACGTTCAGCCGCTCATCGGCGCTGATCAATTCCCGCTCCAAAGAGCCTGCATGTTTCCGCCAGTAGAAATACGGGCCGGTCTTTCCGAATTTCTCCATCATTTCCCGGCGAAGTTCCATCACCATCTCTTCCGGCATCTTATACGCAAAAGCAAAGGCCTCATAGCAACCGGTCTTGCAGATACAATCATAAACCTGCGGCCATTCCTCTGCCGGATTCATCTTGTCCATAATAAAGAAGGCTCTTCCGTCGCAAACTTGAAGAACTTCCTCCAAC
The DNA here is from genome assembly GCA_017560225.1 of Clostridia bacterium. Taxonomy (GTDB): domain Bacteria; phylum Bacillota; class Clostridia; order UBA1212; family UBA1255; genus RGIG9099. Next base: position 10,073 of record JAFYOJ010000030.1, on the reverse strand, counting down.
GTAGGAATTTGATACTCGGTAATCGCATCGGGTCTAAACTTGCGTCCCGCTTTCAAGCGAAGTTGTTGCAGTTGCTCATAAGTCCAATCAGAAAGAAGATCCGATTCCGGCAAACCGTTCTTACCCTTCTTGAATTCCCAATCCGTGCTTTGATGCAGCGTATCCCAATGCATCAGCACAATTCGCCGATCTTTCGTATAGCGGAAATCCAGTTCCATAATATCCGCGCCCATATAAATAGAACTGATAATGGCTTCAATGGAATTCTCCGGATAATAGGTACCTCCACCACGGTGCGCCCAACACATAGGGCGATTGGCCTGAGGGAAAGAGGCTTTCTTCTCCGCATAATCCAGGAATCGCTCCGGCGGTGTCCACACGTGCTTCCACACGGGTGTAAAAAGGCTGCAATCTGCCACATATTCTGCTCTCGTTGGGCAAACGTACTTCGTTACAAGGTCAGCAGGCACATAATCGTTCGCATCTTGATAACACTTTTGCAAGAACGTCAATGCAAAATAAAGCATCTCGCCGTTGCTGGCATCAACCCATAAAGATTGACCGTCCCATCCGATTTCATAGCCCTTTCCCGCAGTCTGTGCTTCTTCTGCTGCCGCAGGCACCAACACTACGTCCACCGGGAATTGCGCCAAAACACCGGAACACAGCTCACCGTAGTATTCCGGATGATAATTTCTAATCTGTAATGTCTTCCAATTCGTGATCAAAGCCACGCCTCCTTTATGAACAATATTTTAACTTTCGCAAGTTTCAATGTCCAATTCCGTTTTTCTTTTGTTGCCATTACAAGAATTTATATCTTCATAGATATTTTTAAGTTCTTCAAAAAGACCCGTGTAGGCAAAGCCGGGGCGACAGATAAAATGGATGCTTCGATCCATATTCAATCCCTCTAAAGGAAGGGCCACCAATTTTCCCTCGTTAATTTCCGCTTGGCAGGCAGCTTCCTGTAAAATGGAAATGCCCACATTCCCCTCTACCAACTGTTTAATCATTTTCATGCTGTTGGTCTCTACCACCACATTTAAGTCATCCGCGGTAAGGGCATGTTTCTGCAGTTCTTCATCCAAAATCCGCATGGCGAAATTATCTTTGTAACACAGAATCATCTTCTCTTCCCGCAACCGTGCAAAATTCACAGAGGACGCTTTTGCCAAAGGATGCTTAGCAGACACCACCACGCGGCTCTTATCCGTACATAAAGGATACGTAGGAAAACCTTCCGGCGCCGGATAATTGATCAATACCCAGTCCAGCTCATAATCCGTCAATTTCTTAATCAACGTCTTTCTGGAATCACAAGAAATATCCAACGTAACTTCCGGATGCTTCTTACAATACTCCGCCATCAAATTAGACAAAATATATTCCGCCAGCGTTACCGTTACGCCAATGGAGAAATGGGAAGGTTCTTCCATCACCGTCCGCAATGCCGACATAAACGAATTCTCCCGCACGCGAGATTGCTCTGCGTACTCGGCAAGCAGAGCGCCTGCACGGGTCAACTGCAAATTCTTTCCATTCTTCTCAAAAATACGAATGCCATATTCATTCTCTAACTGTTTAATATGATGGCTGACCGCAGGTTGCGTCAACGCCAATTCCTGTGCAGAATGGGTATAATTCTTAGTTTGTATTACACTTAACAGTGTTTTAAATCGAATATCCATAGTACGAAGCTCCCCCTATATCTTTCTGTTCTCTTCCAAATGCTTTCTTGCCGCCCATGTTCTTCCAACCACGCAGAACGGATCCCCTTCTTTGCACAGGATTTCCAATAACTTGGCACGAAGTTGCCGAACAATTTCCTGGCATTCCGGCTCGCGCACACGATTGGTCACTTCCCAAGGATCCTTCTGTAAATCATACAGCTCGTCTGTATCCGTAGTATTCCAAATGTACTTCCAGCGATCCGTTTTAATACACCGCTGTGTAAACAAACCAAATTGGGCGCCATTTAAGGTGGACACAGCTTCTTGCCGAGGAGACTGCCCGCCGGTCAGCACAGCCGCCATACTGAGACCGTGAAGTCCCGTTCCCGTAGAAGCAACGCCATGTAATTCCATCAATGTCGGTCCCAAATCAATATTATGCACCGTATATTCTGCCGTACTGCCGGGCGTATGGTTGCAACTTCCTTTTGCCGGTTTAATGATCAGCGGCACATGGGTAACGTCTTCATAGAGCACGTAATGTTTATCAAACATTCTATGGTTGCCGCACATATCCCCGTGATCCGATGTAATCACCACAGTGGTCTGCTCATAAAGACCCAATTCTTTCAGTTTTTGCAGAATAGCGCCAATGTGGTAATCCAACTCCGTAATCTGTGCATAGTATTTCCGCACAATGGGTTCCCAATCTGCCCACGTGCGTTGTTCATTGTTCCAATTGCAAATCTGTTGCTTCTGCATATACGGTTTGTCCGCAAGAGGATCGTCAAAGCCGCCCCACTTTTCCACCTGATCATAGCATTCGTAGAATTTACGGTGAGGACGGTACGGAGGATGGGGGCTGGTAAAGCAAACTGTCATAAAGAACGGGGCTTGCATACTGCCCACACGTTGCAATTCTTCTATGGCACAAGTCGCGGTATATCCGGTAGGGGTGTCGGAAAGCGCACCGTCTTCCACCCAACCTTCCCAAGCTTGCCGGCCTTCTTTAACTTTAGATGCACAACCGGTATCGATTTTCTTATATTCCATCCAAGAATCCCGATGACGTTTATAACCGTAGTCCACGGAATCGTGCTTCGGGCTTAATTCCGAGCGGCCCACATGAACGGTTTCGTATCCGGCGGCGGTAAAATCCCGCAGGAATGAATATTCTTCCACCGGCAGTCCGCCAATGGGCATTGTAATATCATAATTCCAATAAGAGCCAAAGCTTTCACTGCGTTTACACGCATAGAAGCTTTGCCGTGCCGGACAGCACGTGGGAATAGACGTATAGGCATTTTCAAAAAATGTGCTTTCACTTGCCAGGGTATCTATGTTGGGGGTTTGCACCGGCATCTTACCCGCAGCGCCCACACAGTCGTACCGAAGTTGGTCTGCCACCAGTATTAAAACGTTTTGTTGATTCTCCATAGTGTATGTCCTTTATCTATTATTTTTTGCCGAGCCACTGTACACATTCGAAGGGGTGATCTGTCAGGAAATTATTCCCCGCCTGATAGTACTTTTTGAAGAATTGTTCTAATTCCGCTTGGGCTGTAATCGTCAGATCCTCCGTTAAATTACCGCAATGTTTTCTGGCATAATAATTGGAGGAAACAGGCAGTCCGTCTTGGCTCATTTGCGTTCTGTAAGACTTCAAGTCTACTTTTTGCTCTTTAAAGCTTCCGCCGAACAAATAGTTTTGCGTAGTATTGGTTTTCTTCAGCACGCTATACACGTCATCCCAATACCGAACGCAATCTAATTTATCAATATTGACGTAAATGCGGTCTTTGCACACAATCATGACTTCTTCCAACGTGGGAATTTTATAAGGCGTGATTTCCCCTTCTGCGGAAGTGTATTGTCCGTAGTCAAATCGCAAATTGAGTTGTTGTAATTGCTCGTAGGTCCAACCCACCACTTTGCTGCTCTTAGGAAGTCCGTTCTTGCCTTTCTTCTCCGCCCAATCGGTACACACGTCCAAATCGGCGTGAAGCAACACCAATACGCCGTCCTTGGTGCGTTGTACGTCAATTTCAATAATGTCGCAGCCCATTTGAATGGAACTGATAGTAGACTCGATGGAGTTCTCAGGATAGAATTGAATACCGCCTCGGTGTGCCACACACATCATGCGGCCATTGAGCGTATAAGACTGCTGCTTTTCCTCAAAATCCAACATCCACGCAGGCGGTGTCCACTGATATTTCCACACCGGTGTAAATTGGGTAATATCTTGAATATAGGTTTCTCTGGATACACCGGCTTCCCGGATATTCAAACTTTGAATCTTCTCCACCGTGATAGTTTTTGGATTGTTGGTAAAATATTCGTAAATAACCTGCATGGTCGCCAAATAGGTTAAATCCGAACTGGCTCCGGCTATAGTAATCCCATCTTCGGCATAAACCGCAGCATACCCGCTTCCCTCAAAGGCGCCGCCTACGAAAATAGTTAAATTCTGTTCCGCTTTTTGATATTGAATTTCGGGAATCTGCTGAACCTGTTTAAATTGTCCGCCAAAGAAAGTACGAAGGGCTTCCGCCGCTCTATTTTCATATTCTTTTGGACTTGCCGGCGTTACAATCGTGCAAGACTTATATTCCGTACCCGCCGGTTGACCCTGAGGCGCAACAGAAGACCGGCCGCAACCAATTAAGGATAGCAACAAGATAAAAATAAGAATACAGGAAACATATTTGATCTTCCCGTGCATATAAAACATCTCCTACTGGGCATAGTCTGTTCTCATTTTAGTTTTTCCGGCTGCCACTGTCAAATTATAAAAATTTCGGGTGATAATAAATTTTTTGATGGTTTGGCGGGCGACATTATTTGCCGACTCATTCCTTTTTAAGAAATCCCAAAAAAAGAATGACTTTTCAGCCGTCAAAAACCAAAAATTCATTCTATTTTTAGAAAAACAAAAAATGGAATGTACCTTTTCGCAAAAAAGTACATTCCAAATTCAAAAAATTTCAAAACGGAATGATTCTTGATCATTCATTCTTTATTCAACTTCCACCACACCATCCGGAAGCACTTTAATAGACATTCCATCTTGTACGTAATCCAAGAATTCCTGACCCAATGAATCCACAACGGGCATAGAAACGCCGTCCACCCACACGTCCGCCAGCACGGCACCTGCTGCCGCAAGAGAATCAATGGGATTAGCAAACAACATACACGCCGGATTCTTCTTCATGGAGCAAGCACAGTAAAGTACTAAGCCGCCGGTGGTAGAGCCGATAGTCTGGGGCAGACATAACGCTTTTCCCAATAAGGACTTGCCGTAAAGCTCTTGATTACTTTGGTCACCGCATTTAACTTCTTTATCCCCAAACTGCAACGCCATCTGGAAAGAAGCCAGCGTATTAAATCCCTGTTTTGTAACAACTGCCGGCGCTGTAACCTCTCCCGGCGTAATAACTCTTCCTTGAAAACGCTTCATAATTATTTCCCTCCCGTGATAATCGACAAAATCTCTCCGTCTGTATAGTATCTTGCACTGGTATACGTCCGAAGCTTATTGGAAGATGTAATAACCGGCATCTTCTTACACAGCGGATTGTTCATATACATCAGCGGACAGATATAGGAGGTAATAACGCCGGTAGCTTTCAGTCTTTCCGCATACTCCGTTTTCGCAAACGATTCCAGCACGGCGGGGGCGGCGGTAAAAACTGTGGGAAGCACCACTTTCTTCTTGCCGTTCTTGGCTAAAGCCTCTTCAAGCTGAACCGTCCACGTTTTCAACTGGGACAGAGAAAGATGGGGACAACCCACGAAACAAAGTTTCGGCTTGGCCTCCGGATTCTTCCAGATAACAGGATAATTCTGCTGCACCCGAGCAAGCTCTGCATCATCAATGATATATTCCTTGGCATCTTCTGCAATCAAAGTACTGCCCTGTTCCACTGCTTCCGGTGTAAGACGCTCAATATGGTACAGGCCTACGGCACCGTTAGAAGCCGTCGCCGCACCAAAATCTTTCAGATATGCGCATGCATCTTCATTCAACTCCGTTCCGATCCATTGATCAAGGCCAATGACGTAAGGAACGTCCTCCATAACCTTCATACCGATGGCAGAGCCCAACAGTTGGGCCTCCGGTTTCTTGGTGGTACACACCCGAACAACCCAAGTCGCTTTTCTGCCTTCGTCAGTGAGAAGGCCAAAATATGGTACGTAGCCCACAATGGAACCCATAATATCAATAATACCTGAATTTCGGTTACATCTTGCACCCAAGACAGAGTTTGCGTACACGACGGCAGAAGATTCTGCCCAAGAAAGCACGTCGCCCTTCTTCGGCTTATTGCCAACCTGATCCATATAACAAGTACAGGTGAACGCCTGATCGTTCATCAATCCAAGTCGCTCCAACTGTGCCTCATAGAAATCCTGCTTGGTATACATAAATTTGTTAAAAACTAAATTCTGCAAGAAATTAGCCGGCACGTTCTTATCAATGGGACGGGGGTCCACCGAGAACTTCTGTCCGGAGCAAACGTCCGCATCCAAAAGTTGCTGCATCAAATCGTATACAGGAGACATGACTTTAAGACCAAAGGACGTTACAAGATGATTGTATTCGGAGGTAATAGGCACCAACTTTTCGGCACCGAAAGCCTCTCCGTACATCACCAACGTCTTCATCACTTTTGCAAGGGTTTCTCCCTGTTCACCATCCAGAATAGCTTGCTGTTCTTTTGTGAGTATCATATTGTCCCTCCTTACAGTTTCATACCTACGTCCCATGCGCCCCAAATAACAGAGCGAAGGTTCCCCACCTTAGCGGCATCGCCAATCACGTGAACGTGTTTCTTCTTTGCCGCAACCGGTGCCGGATTGTAACCCACGGATAAGATCACAGAGTCCGCTTCCACCGTAAATGACTTGCCTTCCTTATCCTTCAGCACCACGTGATCTGCCTCAATGGAAGAAAGTGCAGTTTCGAGGTATACCGGCACTTGATTGGTCTTAAAGAAATCACGCAAATAACTGGTGTTCGCAAGACAAACGCCTTTGGTGGTAATCAGATCGTCCTGCATTTCCACAATCACCGGTTTCTTCCCTTGAAGATAAAGATCATAAGCAATCTCACAGCCGGTCAGACCGCCGCCGATCACCACGACACGATCTCCCACCGTCTTATTGCCCAGTAAATAATCTACGGCTTCCACTGCCGTCTCCGCACCTTTAACCGGAATCTTTCTGGCAACCGCACCGGTGGCCACAATAATTTCATCTGCATCCAACGCCTGCACGTCGGTAATTTCCGTATTCAACTGCACGACGATGGGGTACTTAGCAAGTTCCCGAATATACCAAGCAATCAAATCGCGATCTTTCTCCTTAAAGGAAGGTGCTGCTGCCGCAACAAAAACGCCGCCCAGCTTGTCGCTCTTCTCATATAAAGTAACCGTATGGCCTCTCTTGGCAAGAAGAATTGCCGCTTCCATACCGCCGATACCGCCGCCGATAATAGCAATCTTTTTCTGCTTCTTGGCCGGTACAACGGAATATTTCTTAGACTGCATGGTTTCCGGATTCAAGGCACAGCGTGCAAGACCCATGGTATCCGTAAGATCCTGTGTATTGGCATGACCTTTTGAGGAAGAGAAGTTGAAACATCCGCTGTGGCAGCAAATACAAGGTTTAATATCTTCCACCCGGTCTTCTATCAGTTTTGTAATCCACTGGGGATCTACCAAGAACTGACGGGCAACACCCACACCGTCAATTTTACCCTCCGCAACCGCTTGCGCTCCGACCTTGGCATCCATACGGCCCGCGCAAACCACCGGAATGGTAACAAATTCCTTAATATGCGCCACATCTTCCAGGTTGCAGTTCTCCGGCATATACATCGGCGGATGTGCCCAGTACCAAGAGTCATAAGTTCCGTTATCGGCATTGAGCATATCGTAGCCTGCATCTTGCAGATACCGCGCCGCTTTCTCCGATTCTTCCATATTACGTCCTACTTCCACGTAATCCTCTCCGGGCATGGCGCCTTCGCAGAAGCCTTTCAATTTAGACTCCACAGAATAACGAAGCGATACGGGATAATCCTCTCCACACGCCTCTTTAATAGCTTTCACCACTTCCGCAGCAAAACGATAACGATTCTCAAAGCTCCCGCCGTATTCATCCGTACGTTTATTAAAGAACTCAATGGCAAATTGATCCAAAAGATATCCTTCGTGTACCGCATGGACTTCAACACCGTCTACGCCGGCTTCTTTACAAAGTTTTGCGGTCTTGGCAAAGGCTTCAATAATCTCATGAATCTGCTCCACCGTCATTTCCGGGCACTCAATGTCATGGGCCCAGCGAGATTTTTGGGGCGAGGGAGAAGCAAGCTCGTGGGAAGTATCAATAATGGGTTTAATTAACGCGCGGGTAAATTTATTCTTATGAAGGGGTGCCACCAATTCCGTAATGGCCCAAGAACGACCCATGCCGGCCGTCAACTGAATGAAAAGCTTGGCGCCGGTTTTGTGAATTTCGTCCATGAAAACCTTTAACTCTTCAAACATTTTTGGATTCTGCCACAGCCATTTTCCCCAGAACGTATCTCGGAGGGGAGCAATGCCCGGGATGATCAAGCCTACGTTATTGTTGGCTCTTTCCAAGAAAAGTTTCGCCGCCTCTTTATCAAAGTGACAGCCGGTTAGTTCAAACCAGCCGAAGAGGGAGGTTCCGCCCATGGGGCACATGACGATTCGGTTCTTAATTTCCACGTTTCCGATCTTCCATGGCGTAAAAAGGGCTTCGTACTGTTCATTCATTTTGTTCATAAGACATTCCTTTCTTTCTATCTGTTTCTTTATGCAAAAAACGGCAAGCTTCCGCTTACCGCATCTTCTTCAATATTTCTTCCGTGCGCGGATCCATCCCCGCAAGCTCCCGATACTTCTGGGTCAGTACCACGAACGCAACCTGCGCCCGATGGCCGTGCTTGTAATCTTGGATACTGTCATGGACGCCGTCGAATACCAACAATCCTGTTAAAATATCGCAAAGCCCTTGGTACAATTCCGCATCCGGCAACGCTTCGCCTGCAGCCAACGCTTCCAACGTCCCCGCCAAATCGCCTTTGGTGGCACACAAGTTGGCGGCTTCCGCCAAACCAAGTCGGTTTCGGCAGCCAAAGCGAAGCAAATAGTCCTTCACGGCAGGATCGGCAAAATTCAATTCATACAACACCGCCAAACGTCCCCATCCGTCTACCGCGTCTGCCAGCGGCAACAACACAGCGTTTCGGTCGTCTCCCATCAAAGCACGTACCGCCGGTGCCACGTAGAACGTAAATTCTTCGTGACGGCCCAGAGGGAGTAAAATAGTTTCAATATCTTCCATTTTACCAAACGTACCCAATAAAGCGATGCCCACCTTGACCAATTCCCGATGCTCGGTTTCCGTGGCCAAATGCCGGGCCTCCGCAGCCACCGCCTCCCGATCCAAATTAAAGCCGCTCAAGAAAGAAATCAAAGGATCCACGATAGCCAACGCAGAAGCCTTAATCAACGCCTTGTGCATAGCCGTCCGATTTTCCTCGCTAGACTTTACAATCTGGCGGCGCACTTTTCGCGCCAGCAAATAATTCATCAAAGGCTGACGGCGGATGCTATACAAACTTCGCATCATCAAACCTTCATAGGCGCCGGCTACCCAAGAAGAAGCAGCACCATCCCCTAATAAAGCATGATCCGGAAGGGCACAGTCACTTCTGTACCCTTCCGGCTTATTCACAGTCAAAAAATCATAAATCATCATATCATTCACGCAGCGTCGCAGAGAACTTAAATTCCAAACCATTCAGAATCTTCTTCATGGATTTAGAAACGTCCTCGTCGGTGAGTGTACGGTCCGGTGCACGGAATGCCAAGGAGTATGCAAGGCTCTTCTTGCCTGCTTCTACTTGGGCGCCTTCGTAGCAGTCGAACAGGGTGCAGGTTTCTAACATCTTACCGCCGCGCTCCCGAATCATCTGCTCTACATGGCCTGCCGGCACAGTCTTATCCAGTACAATGGCAAGGTCACGGGTAACAGCCGGGAACTTCGGAACATCTTTATTCTTCGGAATGTCCACAGCCGCACCATAAAGCACTTCGGTTTCCAAGCAAGCCACGAACGTATCTTCCGGCACGTCCCAAGCTTTTGCAAGACGGGGATGAATCTGACCGAAGAAACCGGCTTTCTTGCCACTGATCATAGCAATCGCTGTACGACCGGGGTGCATAGGCGCCATATCGGAACAAGGCTCCGTGGTGAAACCGGTAATGTGCATACTTGCAAGGAGTGCTTCGATATCGCCCTTGAACTCGAAGAAGCCACCGCAGCCATACTGGCACAAAGTTACCAATTCCTTGTGAATCG
>JAFYOJ010000029.1 GCA_017560225.1 Clostridia bacterium | reverse complement strand
TTGGCTATGGGTGCTTTCTACGTAGCACCGCAGATGGGTAGTGATATTGCAGAAGCTTACCTCAATGCAGACCTTGGCAGCGGCTACGAGTGGTGGACCAACTTCTATGAGTTCCACAAGTTGGCAATGGATGAGTTGGATGCTTTCGATTACGAAGAGTACAAGGCAAACGGCTTCAAGGTAAAGCACTTGGGCGATTACCCCATCAAGCTTGAAACCAAGCCTGAGGACTAAGCGTAAAGACAGAGAATCGTAAACATAAACCGGCTTATTTCCCGTGATTGGAAGTGAGCCGGTGTTGTATTTGTAATAAAAATCCGAAAGGAGTTCCTGAATATGGAGAAGGAACAAGTTGTTAAGCATTTTAAGAACCCGGATCCGATGTTTCGCGGCATGCCGTTCTGGTCTTGGAACGGCGATTTGAAAGAGCATGAGCTTATCCGTCAAATGAAAATTTTGAAAGAAATGGGTTTCGGTGGTTTCTTTATGCACTCCCGTACCGGTTTGGAAACGGAATATTTAGGGGAAGAATGGTTCCGTTTAATTAATGCTGTTACGGATGCAGGTGCTGCTGAAGGAATGGAAGCGTGGCTTTACGACGAAGATCGGTGGCCTTCCGGCAGTGCCGGCGGTATCGCCACAAGAGATCCCCAATACCGGATTCGTTCTTTGGTACTCATTGAAACACCCATTGACGAATACGTACCCAACCAAGAAGATTATGCTGTATTCGCCGGCAACATTGACGGCGTGACAGTTTCTGCATATAAAAAACTGAACGTGGGAGAGGCACTTCCAAAAGACATTCCGACGGATTGGAAGATCTTAGTATTTCGTGTAGTTCTGGCTACACCGGAAAGTGTTTATAACGGTGCTACGTATTTGAATACACTGAGCCGAGAGGCTACTGACAAGTTCATTGAAGTGACCCACGAGGCTTACCAAAAGCATTGCGGCGACAGAATGGGTACTACCATTAAAGGCATTTTCACCGACGAACCCCATAACGGTCACTTGTTGGACGACTTGGGCAGAAACGGAAATTTGCGGACCTGTTCCATTCGTTATACCGACGATATTTTTGAAGAATTTAAGAAACGGTACGGCTATGATGCGCTTCCCTTGCTGCCGGAATTGTTCTATAAGAAGGCAGGCGCTGAATTGGTCCGTGTGAAGCATGATTACGTAGATTTAGGCAATGCTTTGTTCTTGGAGCGTTTTATCGGTCCTATGAATGAATGGAGCGAAGACCATAAGATGCAACTCACCGGTCACGTACTCCATGAAGATTTCCTGTCCAGCCAGACGGTGCCTCAGGGCTCTTTGATGCGTTCTTATGAGTATATGGGACTTCCCGGCGTAGACGTATTGTTTAAAGGCAATGACCGCCATTGGATTGTAAAGCAACTGGCTTCCAGTTGCCGTCAGTTGGGCAAGACAAGACTGCTTTCGGAACTGTACGGCTGTACCAGCTGGGAATTTGATTTCAAAGGCCATAAGGCCATGGGCGACTGGCAGGCTTTGTTCGGCATCAATTTACGGTGTCCCCACCTTTCTTGGTATACCATGGAAGGGGAGTGTAAGCGAGATTATCCGGCCAGCATTTTACACCAATCCACCTACTATAAAGATTACAACTTTGTGGAAACTTACTTTGCCCGTTTCGGCTTCGTGATGAGCCAGGGACGGCCTCTTTGCGATGTGCTGGTGATCAATCCGGTGGAAACTCTGTGGGCGCGGATGTTTATCGGCTGGGCAGATTGGATTTATACCAATGATCCTCACTGTAAAATGCTGGAACAGCATTATGAGGATTTGTGCCGCATGCTGACCGGCGGACAGATTGATTTTGATTATGGCGACGAAGAAATGATGTCCCGACTGAGCCGCGTAGCACGAACAGAAGATGGCGCCGTTCTTCGGGTAGGCGTTGCGGAATACAAGACCGTGGTTGTAAGTGGTGCGGAGACGCTGAGAAGCTCTACCTGCCGCCTTTTGAAGGATTTCCTGGCAGCCGGCGGAAAAGTGGTTTTTGCAGGAGATTTACCTACTCACGTAGATGCGGAACTGTCCGGTGAAATTGCAGACCTTGCGGCTACCGCGGGCGCGGTTCAGGTACCTTTTACCCGGGACGCGCTTGTTGGTGCCCTTCGCACGCCCGGCGGATTCTCCCTGCGCGTGACCGACAGCGAAGGTGCGGACCAAACCGCCATTTGTGCCCAAGCGCGATACGATGACGATACGGGGAATTTGTACGTGGCTTTGCTGAACACGCAGTACGACGTAGCGGGCAAGGATCTTCGTTTGATTCTCTCTGACGATGCCGGCGGATTCCTCAGTAAGACGGCGTATGCCCAAGAGTGGTGTTTGGCAGACGGCAAACGTTTCAACGTAGAAATTACGGCTACGGAGCCGGAGATTGTGTTGCCTTTTGATATTGAACCGGCCGGGGAGAAGATTTTTGTATTCAATCCGGTTTTGGAGGATACACTGCCGACCAAGAAGGCGAC
>JAFYOJ010000028.1 GCA_017560225.1 Clostridia bacterium | reverse complement strand
TCAAATTAAAACAGATTTCCGGCTTATCGGATACGTCTGTGGTAATCTATCATACCCATACCATGGAAGCTTACTGCAAGACCGAGGCGGATCGCAATAACGTGGCGAAAAAGTTTAACGAAACAACCGATAATACGCGAAATGTGGTCGCTGCCGGGGAATGGATTCGTCAAATGTTGCTTCGTAATGATATCAATACGACACACAGCGATAAGATTCATTACGAAGATCGCGTCAATGGTGTATGGCAGGATTGTTATTATTTTGGTATACAAACATTACAAGATTTACTGGCCGAACACATCAAAACCCAGTTGGTGATGGATATCCACCGAGACGGTGTTACAGATCCCTCCAGAGATAAAATTCGGCATAAAACAACGGTCAAGGATGCCGATGGGAACGAATATGCACAAATTATGTTTGTAGTTGGCCTTAATTACAATGCAAGTTATGAACAGAACGATGTTTATAACCCCCATTGGAAAGATAATTTCAAATTAGCACTTCTTCTTCTCGAGAAATTAGAGGAACGTGTTCCGGGAATTACAAGAGGTATTTCACTTAGACGAGAAGCCTACAATCAACATCTTGCACAAAATACACTTTTAGTTGAGATGGGATTTGATGGTAATTTAGTATCTGAAGTTGAACAATCATCTAAACTTTTAGGCGAGATTATCGCTGAAGTCTATTCTTAAAGGAGTTTATTCCATGAGTAAACAGGAGAATATCCGTAATTTTTGTATTATTGCCCATATTGATCACGGTAAGTCTACATTAGCAGACCGTATTTTGGAGAAGACCGGTGTATTAACCCAGCGGGAGATGGAAGATCAAGTGCTGGATAATATGGATTTGGAACGGGAACGGGGCATTACAATCAAGGCCCAGGCGGTTCGATTAAATTATAAAGGTCAAGATGACAATGAATATGTTTATAATTTGATTGATACACCGGGACACGTAGACTTTAACTATGAGGTTTCTCGGACGTTAGCGGCTTGCGAAGGCGCTATTTTAGTGGTGGATGCCTCCCAAGGCATCGAAGCACAAACCCTTGCCAACGTATACCAAGCCATTGACCATAACTTAGACATTATCCCGGTAATCAATAAAATCGATTTACCGGCAGCGCAGCCGGAAGTGGTTCGGAAAGAAATTGAAGATGTGATCGGTCTTCCCGCAGATGAAGCACCGCTTATTTCTGCAAAAGCCGGTATCGGTATCGAAGATGTATTGGAATCCATTTATAAAAACATTCCCGGACCTAAAGGCAATCCGGACGCACCTTTGAAAGCATTAGTATTTGATTCATATTATGATGCATATCGCGGTGTCATTGTGTACGTTCGAATTAAAGATGGCTCCGTCAAGAAGGGCGACACAATTCGTTTTATGTCAACCGGCAATTCGTATGTAGTTACCGATGTGGGTTGGTTTAAACCCGGTGCGCTTCAAAGCAACGATCGTTTAGATTGCGGCGAAGTAGGATATATTGCAGCGGCAATTAAGGATATTACCGACGCAACGGTAGGTGACACAATCACCTTGGCAAATAACCCTGCAAGTGAACCACTACCCGGATATAAGAAAGTACAACCTATGGTATTTTGCGGTGTATACCCTGTTGACGGTGCCGATTATGAAGCGCTGCGGGAAGCTTTGTTTAAGTTAAAGTTAAACGATGCCTCTTTAACTTTTGAACCGGAAACCTCCCAAGCATTGGGTTTTGGTTTTCGTTGCGGATTCTTAGGATTACTTCATTTGGAAATTATCCAAGAACGATTGTCTCGAGAGTTTAATTTGGATTTAATTACCACGACGCCCAGTGTTATTTATCACGTATACGCACCGGACGGCAGTATGTCCACCTTGGACAATCCCTCCAATATGCCGGATCCTACTAAGATTGAGCATATTGAAGAACCCATTGTAAAGGCTATGATTATGACACCGAAGGAATATGTGGGCAACATTATGGAACTCACCAATGACCGACGGGGCGTATTTATCAATATGGACTATATTGAAGAAAACCGTGTCATGATGACCTTTGAAATGCCTTTGAATGAAGTTATTTACGATTTCTTTGATTCTCTTAAGTCCCTTACAAGAGTTTATGCTTCGTTAGACTATGAAATGTTGGGCTACCGTGCATCTAAATTGGTAAAGTTGGATATTTATTTAAACGGATCTGTGGTAGACGCCCTTTCTTTCATTGTACACGACGAGAAAGCGTACTCAAGAGGTCGTCGCATTGCGGAGAAATTGAAAGACGTTATTCCCAGACATCAATTTGAGGTACCCATTCAAGCTTGTATCGGTGGTAAAATTATTGCCCGTGAAACGGTCAAAGCGTATCGCAAAGACGTGCTTGCGAAATGTTACGGCGGCGATATTACCCGTAAGAAGAAACTGTTAGAGAAGCAGAAAGAGGGTAAGAAACGAATGCGTCAATTCGGCAACGTAGAAGTACCCCAGGAAGCATTCTTGACTGTATTGAAACTGGACAGCAATAATTGATATGGAGAAAGCCGGTTTATATATTCATATTCCTTTTTGCGTACAAAAGTGCCTGTATTGTGACTTTTTGTCATATTCCGGGCGCTTTCATTTTGCGGAACCGTACGTTCAACAACTATGTTTGGAAATGGAATCAAAGGGGGAGATGGGTAAAAAGTTAGAATTTGATACCATTTTTATCGGCGGGGGAACCCCTTCTTCCATTCAGCCTGAATGGATACACAAAATTTTAAACACCGCCGGAAAAGTTTATGCTTTTACGGATGCCCCTGAAATTTCCATAGAAGTAAATCCCGGCACCATTACGGAAGATATGGTTCGAAGTTATAAAGAAATGGGCATTAACCGAATTAGTATGGGCGTGCAATCCACCTCCAATCGATTACTTCGATCCATGGGCCGCATTCATACAAAAGAAGATGCACTTGTTTCTGCAAATACAATAAAAAAACATTTTACCAACGTGAATTTTGATTTTATTTCCGGCATTCCAGGTATCGGACA
Organism: Clostridia bacterium; assembly: GCA_017560225.1. Lineage (GTDB taxonomy): Bacteria > Bacillota > Clostridia > UBA1212 > UBA1255 > RGIG9099. The sequence goes on along the minus strand of JAFYOJ010000028.1, from coordinate 485 downwards.
AGAAGAACCGCAGACCCTGGAAGAATTACAAGGAGATCTGGCCTGTATACAGAATCAGTCTATTCCTCACGTAAGTGTATACAGTATGATTACAGAGCCGGGAACGCCTTTGTATCAGCTCACAGAGGCGGGGAAGGTACAAGCCTGCAACGAAGAATTAGAACGTAAAATGTACCATCATATCCGAAATACATTGCTATCCCAAGGATATGTTCATTATGAGATTTCAAATTTTGCCCGTCCCGGTTTTATTTGCAAACACAATATGAAATATTGGCAAGGAAAGCCATATTTAGGTGTTGGTTTAGGCAGTGCATCATTTATGCCGGGGGAGAATAATGTTTATAATCGCAGTACAAACGTCGCCAATTTTGAGCAATATTTAGCACAGAATGATTTTCCGCCGGAAGAAAGTGTACCGATTTCTTTCGAAGAACGGAAGCGGGAATATATGATGTTGGGGTTCCGCTTACTTGCAGGTCCGG
>JAFYOJ010000027.1 GCA_017560225.1 Clostridia bacterium | reverse complement strand
GAAGCCTTGCCCGAACAAGAACAGACACCGGACTTTAGTGCCTATATTGCGTTGCAGGAAGAAATTATGGCGAAAGCCCTCGAATCCAAAAGCCGATTCTCTGCCGTCTATATTCGTCACGAAGTTGCTAAGTTAATGAATGATTGTCTTGGCATTACCCGTACGGAAGAAAAACTGACTGAAGGCATTCAAAATGCCGATTATTATTTGTCCATCAGTGATAAACTCATGTATGATTCGGACGTATCCACCTACGTGGGATATAGTATGCGTCCTATGTTGCTGCTGGCAAGAGCTATCTTAACCAGCGCACTGGCACGTAAGGAAACGCGGGGCGCCCACATTCGAAACGATTATCCTTCTCAGGATGAGGCGTATGCATATTGCTCCGTTTGTGATTACCAAAACGGTACGCATCGTGTTTCTTTTGTAAAGGAGGACGAAGTATGATCGTAAGCATTAAACGTCAAGCTACACCGACGTCAGAAGCCTATTGGCAGCGTTTCAACTATGACGGACCAAAGCACGTAACCATCTCAGCGGTACTGGACGCTTTAAACTATACCGATGATCTCTTTGATGTAGACGGGAATCCGGCCACCAGAATCCGTTGGGAATGCAGTTGTATGCAGGCTATGTGCGGTGGGTGTGCCATGGTCATTAACGGGGTTCCGGCACTGGCTTGTGCAACATTTGCCGACGAGGTAAAGGGTGAAACATTGATTTTAGAACCTTTGAGCAAATTTCCGGTAGTAGCGGATCTCATTGTAGACCGCAGTGTGATTCACCAACAATTGATTCAGGGCAAAGCCTATTTAGAGCAACTTGCCGTGGCAGATCCCAAGCAACATGCTCAGCAGTATTCGGTTGCTAAGTGCTTGAAGTGCGGACTTTGTTTGGAAGTATGTCCTAATTATCATCCCGGTGCGGACTTTTTCGGTGCAGTTCTTGCTAATGAAAGTTATTTGCTTGCCAGTCAGTCGGCAGAACGGAAACCGGCTATTGTTGATACCTATCGCAAACATTTTGCGGCAGGATGCTCCAAAGCATTGTCCTGCCAAAGCGTTTGTCCCATGGAAATTGAAACCATTACTTCGATCCTGCGGATGAATCGGAAATAAAAATCCAATTGAGGAGTATGTAATTTATGGATAAGTTGGTCAGAAAAATTGAAATTCCTCTTGCGAAGAACGCGATCGAGAAAGCGGGCTTGTATCTTGTACAGAAGAAGGATTTGGACCGTCTGGCAGAGATTGCAGCGGATGCCTATCAGGATTATCCCTTACATAATTGGTTTACAAAAGGGAAGTACGATGCCAAAACCTCTAAATTGATTATGCTAATTTCCCTCAAAACCATGACAGAGGACGCGGTGATTTATGCCGACAGCGAAGATATGAACGGTTTTGCGGTTTGGCTGCCTTTTGGCTTTACGGGGAGTAAGACACTTCCGTTCTTACTCAATGGTGGGTTACGCCTGATTCTACACGCCGGACCGGGTATTATTGGAAGACTTTTGACTTACGAAACCTATGCCATGAACTTAAAGAAATCCTTTACGGATAATTATGACTGGTATTTATATAATCTTTCTATTAAGAAAGAGGGACAAGGGAAAGGCCTTGCCAGTAAATTGATGCGTCCGATGTTGGATTTTTGCGATGATGAGCGTATGGTTGCCTATTTGGAAACCAATAAAGAAACAAATGTGGGCCTGTACCGACATTATGGGTTTGACTTGATGAAAGAGGAACAGATCCCAAAAACGTCGGTGATCCATTATGCTATGGTTCGACGACCACAAGGAGAATAAAGGAGCAACGTTTATGTCGAAGAAACAAAAAAAGTTTGCCGATGACGGATGGGCTGTTTGGGTGGACGGAGACGATGTGAGTACCGTTTATATTAACGATTGGCTCAATCCAAAGGGAAGAAGCTATATCGACTTTGCTGTGCGCGTACGCGGGGTAAAGTCCGGTAAAAGCTTGTCTGTCTATGTGCCTTTCCAACTTTCGAAAAACGAGATTGAAGATGTATCTTTGCAATTTCAGGATACTAAGGTTTTGCAGGCCACTTTCAGCGCTGCCTGCATTGTGGATTTTAAGAAGAACGCGCATACCTCTGAAATTGCCTATAATGGCAAGACTATTGATATTGTTCATATCAGTACCTTGGAATACGCCTTGGATTTGTTGTCCAGCGGCACGCTGCTTCGGTTTGAATTAGAGCAGTTGCAACAGTTTTTGGATAATGATGAAGCGTATTTTATCTGGCGGATGCCCCATAAAACATTGGATGAGATCTTCAAATCCCACGTAGACGTGGGCAACGCAATGGACCGATTGATGGATTTAATTACAACACCGGTGGTTTCGGAGAAATTCGGTTATTCCATTCGAATCAACGAATCCAGACTTTTACCGGAAGAAATTACACGCATTGGTGTATTCCACCGTCAAAAGTTGAAGAAAGCCGTTATTGCGATTTCCATGGATGAGAACTACGAACTGAATGATGCCGGATGCTATCGGATTCGCCGTTTGGAAGAAAATTTGTATCAAGCGTATCTTCCGTCGGATTATCCCCGGGAGGATGTGATTACGTATCAATGGAATCAGAATCGGGAGCATAATTTTCAAGGGCAGTTTAATTTTTATTACAGTATCACCCGAAACTCTGTCAGCAAAGGCAGTATGCTTTTGTATATGATTTTGCTTCTGTCTATTGGTGTGGTTGGCGATATTCTTTCTAATGCCGTACAGGCTTTGTTTCGGTTATTTCCATAAGGAGGTTTTTACATGAGATTGATTGTACCGATTTTACTGAATTGCATACTGGTTCTTGCCATATACCTTGTGGATAAGTATACCCCTGCTAAGAAATTATCCTATCCGGTGAAACAAATCATCATTGGTATTTTATTCGGCAGTGTTTCGGCCTTCGCGTCCAGTTATGGTGTAGAGTGGCTGGGCACTACCGTAAACGTTCGTGATGCGGCGCCTTTATCCGCAGGTCTGATTTTCGGCGCACCGGCCGGCATTATATCCGGTTTTATTGGTGGTCTTTACCGTTGGTTCTCGGTGTATTGGGGCGGCGGTGTGTATACCCAACTTGCTTGCAGCGTTGCCACCATTCTGGCAGGTTTCATGGCGGCAGGCCTTCGAAAGTTGATGTTTGATAATAAAAAGCCGACTTGGGGTTATGGCATTTG
>JAFYOJ010000026.1 GCA_017560225.1 Clostridia bacterium | reverse complement strand
ATAACAAAAAGGCATCATCGGAGGATGGTGCCTTTTTGTTATATCGCAAGATTAGCGGGGATGAGACCCCCGGGGTTCGTCGAAAGAGCCGAGCGCAGAAGCGATCGGACTCTGAAGTCTCGAGTAACGCAGCATTTCCGTAAGGCGCCGACCAGCGCCTCGGGAATGCCAGGAGACGGAGAGTATCCCTTCGGGTACGCCATAACAAAAAGGCATCATCGGAAGATGGTGCCTTTTTGTTATGCAGCAAGATTAGCGGGGATGAGAACCCCGGGTAAAAATGAAGGATTTAGATACCTTTTTACCCGTGATTTTCGAGAAAATGGGTAAAAAGATTTAACTTTGAACTATTTTACCCGGAAATATACCGAATAAGGTGATTCTGTGGGTAATTTTGGCGAAATAGTCGATATTTTACCCGTTCGCATTATGATGCTTCATTTACATATATTTTACTGGCAATCTCGGAAAAATAATGATACAATAAGTACGTCTATTTTGATTGTATACAAAGAGGGTATGACTATGTGGACGAAAAGACTTTTGATGGCCTTATTATGTGTTGTAATGTGCTTCTCCGTACTGGCTTGCGGAGATGGCGGAAGCGCACCTACCTTTGTACCGGGTACACATACACCGGCGGATTCGACGATTGCAGCAACGCCTACGCCCGACACCCCGACGCCTACGCCTTCCGGCGGTATTGCGTATGTGCCCCAGGGGGAAGAAAACTATACCGTTACATTGGATCCCAATATGGAATATTGGGACTATCCCGTTTCTAAAGTAGGACAAGTCTTCACCCATAGTTTAATTGCCTATTTGGAAATGACGGACCTGGATACTAATCCGGAATCCTATTGGCGGAACGAATGTATCACGGTTTCTGAGTTTAAGCGGTTCTTGCAGAGTGCCTACGAAAATGACTATGTTCTGATTAACATGAACTATATCTACGAATACAAACAAGATGCAGATGGCGTGCTTCGGGCTTACTTGAAGCAATCCATTAAACTTCCGAAAGGGAAGAAGGGCTTGATCCTATCTATTGACGATATGACGTTCAATCCTTGGCAGCATGGAAAGGGACGTGTGGATCGAATTGTGGTACACAACGGAAGACTTGCTTCTGCAACGTGGATGAATGACGGTACGGTGGATTATTCCTACGACCGAGAAGTTGCGCCTATTGTGGAGCAGTTCTGCTTGGAACACCCGGATTTCTCTTTTGCCGGTGCAAAATGCATGCTTGCGGTAAATGCACAATTTGGTCTTTTAGGTTATCGTACGGCTGATTCCTTTGAAGGAAAGACGGACTACGACGGAACAATCATCAGTGTTGCACAAGAGCGGGAAGAAGCGAAAGCGGTTGTGGCATATTTGAAGAATAACGGCTTCTACTTTGCATGTCATGGCTATCAGCACTTGGCGGTGAACACTTTTACGGCTGAAAAATTGCAAGAAGAATTTCGCTTGTGGAACAAAGAGATGAAGAGCTTGATTGGATATACATCTATTTACGTATATCCGCAGGGCGCTTGGGCGGATTACGGCACCGAACAACATAATATTTTGCTTTCTGAAGGATTCCATGTGTTCTGCGGAACATTTATGGGAGAAGCCTTGATGAACGGTATGCCCAAGGCTACGGATGTAGGTAATATCTTCACGCAACGTTGCATTCTTCAAGGGAACACTTTACGCCTGTATGCGGAGAATGGCAAAGCAGACGGTACCTGGTTCTGGAAATACTGTGATCCTTATGCGGTATACGACAATAATGCTCGGTATCATAAGCTGCAAAAGCCTGCGTGATTTTTGTAAAATAAATGCTTGACAACCTGAATCTGCCTATGGTATACTACGCCTTGCGAGTAAAGCGGAAGTCATTTACTTCACACCTTGCAGACGAGGGGTTTGCGGGTTTCACGCATGAGAACAGCGACATTTTACAAGCCCGCTGGGAACAGATGTGATTAGAAGCGAATCGACTCCGTCGGTTCGCTTATTTTATTACACGGAGGTGTCGGTTATAAACAAAGACGAATTGTTGATCAATGAGCAGATCCGAGTGAAAGAACTCAGACTTATTGATGAAACAGGTACAGCAGTCGGCATTATGTCTGCAAAGGACGCCCAGAAGTTAGCCTTCGAACGGAACTATGATCTGGTTATGATTGCACCGAGCGCAACACCGCCGGTATGCAAGCTGATGGATTACAAGAAGTACGTATTCGATATGGCGAAGAAAGAACGGGAAGCCAGAAAGAATCAGAAAGTTGTAGACATTAAAGAAGTCCGTTTGACATTAGGAATCGGCGATCACGATTTCAACGTAAAGGTAAAGAATGCGATTAAGTTCTTGCAAAGCGGTGATAAAGTGAAAGTAACAGTTCGATTCGGTGGTCGTGAGATGAACCACACACAGAATGGTGAAGTTCTGATCGATCGTATGGCAGAAGCCCTTTCCGAATATGGCGCGTTGGATAAGCGCCCGAAGTTGGAAGGCAAGAGAATGACGGTTATTATCAATCCTAAGTGAGTGAATAACATACATTAGATTATGAAAGGAAATGAAGAATATGCCTAAGGTAAAGACACACAGTGCATCCAAGAAAAGATTCAGATTGAGCGCAAATGGCAAGGTTAAGATGAGCCATGCTTGCAGAAGACACAGACTTGTAACGAAGCCCAGAAAAGCGAAGAAAGGTCATAAGATGCCTGCTTATGCAGCAGATATGAACGCGGCTGTCGTTAAGAAAATGATGCCCTACGCGAAGTAAGAAGGAGGAAGTTACACATGTCTAGAGTTAAGAATTCCGTTGCTACAAGAGCAAGACGTAAGAGAACATTAAAGTTGGCTAAGGGCTATTTCGGCAGAAAGAGCACCGTATTTAAGACTGCAAACCAGGCTGTTATTAAGTCTGCTATGTTTGCATACAGAGACAGACGTCAAAACAAGAGAAACTTCAGAAAGCTTTGGATTACCCGTATCAATGCAGCTGCAAGAATGAACGGTATGTCCTACAGCACATTGATGCATGCTTTGAAGGTTAACAACATTGAGCTGGACAGAAAGGTTCTTGCTGATATGGCTGTTAACGATAAGGCAGGCTTTGCAAAGCTCGTTGAGCAGATGAAGGGCTAATCCTTGTATACGAAATTAACGAAATATGCGTGCATAATGAGCACGTCCAATAAAAGCGTCAGGTTCATTCACGGCTTGGGGAAACGCAAGTCCCGTGAAGAGAACGGATGCTTTTTTTTGGAAGGAGCAAGAGCGGTCGGTGAATTGGTATCTGCCGGTGCAACGCTGCAAACCTTGGTAGTTTCCCAATCCTACGGAAATCATATAAAGCCGGGGAGTACCCAAGCAGAGGAATTGGACCGTTTAATTGCCCGTGCAGGCGATGTTCTCTTAGTGGGCGATCAAGCTTTCCGTTTTCTGGCAGAAACAGTAACGCCCCAGGGAATTGGTGCGGTTTTGGAATTTCCAAAGATGCCCACACTTTCGGATATTTTACCCAAAGCTTCCCGTTTGTTGATTCTGGAGAACTTGCAGGATCCCGGAAACTTGGGCACTTGCATTCGAACTGCAGATGCATTTGGATTTGATGCCGTGTTGTGTGTATCGGATTGTGTAGATGCTTATAATCCCAAAGTGCTTCGCTCCACTGTTGGTTCTATGTTCCATATTCCGGTACTTCGAATTGAAGAAAATATCAGTACGTTGCTTACCCAGATCAAGGAAGCCGGTTTTGATGTGTATGGTGCACATCCAAGAGGAGGTACCAAGGCAGGGGACGGGCGACTTTTTACCGGAAAGTGCGTTTTGATTATCGGCAATGAAGGTGCCGGTCTTACGGAAGTGGCGAAGCGGGGGAGTGACGGATTAGTCACGATTCCTATGCCGGGACGGGCCGAATCTTTAAATGCGGGGATCGCGGCAGCGGTACTGATGTATGAAGTAATCAGACGAAAGGAAGATGAACAATGAAATTATTTGACCTTTGGAGTAATAAATTGAATAACTGCGATAAGCAGACGGCTGGTGCGTTATTGAACGCATACTATGAGGCTGAGACAGAAGTGTATAAGAAGTTGCTTTCTGAGAAGACGCAGACCTATACCGGCAGTGTAAAGGCTTTTGCTGAAACCTACAATCTTGAAATGTGGCAAGTTGGCGGTTTTGTGGATGGCATCAACACATCTTTGACCGCGGCTGTTGCGGTAGATAGCTTGGACGAAGAAAGCGAACTTTCTTTCTCCATTGACTGGAAGCAGTTGTTTATCAACATGATGAAGGCAAAGGCAGAGTGGCTCTGGACTTTGGAAGAGTGGGACAATATCTACACCCTTGAAGAGCGCGCTGCTATTGAGAAGGAGTATAAGGCTTCTCGTCAGGCGATCAGCACCAAAGTAGGCCGCAATGATCCTTGTCCTTGCGGAAGTGGCAAGAAGTATAAGAACTGCTGTATGGATTAATCTTGCGTATAACGGTATAATGAACCCCACCCCATTGCAATTGCAGTGAGGTGGGGTTTTGTATATAATTGGCTTGCTATTGTGGCGTAATTATGCTATAATAATGTTATGAAACAAGGAGATGGTTGCAATGCCTCAAATTATTCCAATTCGTGATTTACGTGATACGACCAAAATATCCAAGCTGTGTAATAACAGCCATGAACCGCTTTTTGTTACAAAGAATGGATACGGTGATATGGTGGTGATGAGTATGGCAACATACGAACAACAATTGGCGAAGGCACAGTTGTACGATAAAATTATGGAAGGGAAATTACAAGCTGACCAAGGCGAGTTGATAGACGGAAAGACCGTGATGCAACAACTAAAGGAGCGGTATGCGGGGGAGATACAATTATAAGTTTACAAAATTAGCAATGGAGGACATTGATCAAGCGTTGTCCTATATTGCTAATGTGCTTGTTAATCCTATTGCTGCAAGAAAGTTATATACACAGATTGAATGTGCAATTCATTATATTTGCTCTTTTCCTTATGCAAGTCCGGACTGTTCTTGCTATTTGATAGGTGAAGAGCAAATTCGACATATTAAAGTGGGAAATTACATACTGATTTATGAAATTAAGGTAGAAATACATACGATATATATTTTAAGATTTTGCTATGCGAAGATGGATTTTATCCATTTGCGAATTGACCATTAATTTAAACGCCTCATTGCGTGTGCAGTGAGGCGTTTCTCAAATATTATTCTTTAATATATTCTGCAATATCTTCTAATTTACAATCTAATATGGTACATAGTTGATTCAGCGTGTAGGTGCTGACATTCTCGTTTTTGCGTAGGCGGTCCAATTGGCCTGTGCTGATGTGATAATGTTTAATTAATTTGTATTGAGAAATGTTTTTCTCTGCTAAAGTCTTCCAAAGTTTGTCGTATGATATCATGGTTTGCTCGAGCCTCGTATGTTGTAATACATCGGTGTTCTGTAAAAAGTTTACATATATTTCCATAATTTACCAAAAGTTGTTACAAACCTATGTTAAAAGGAATGCGTTTTATTGACAATTGCCCGTAATCGGGCTATAATTAGACGAAATGTTGTAACCAATAATAGCAGGAGAAGGAATATGTCTAATACAGTTTTTTACTTTGAAAAAGTTCGCAACGATCCGGTTTTGTATATCTTTGATTCCAATGGGAATATGAAAAAGTATGCATTGCAAGAAACTACGACAATTGGCAGAAACACGGTAAATCGATGTGTGGATATTGCTCTTTCTTCTTGCATTGTTTCAAGACAACATGGAATGTTTGAACGTATTGGCGATCACTGTATATATACGGATTGTAATAGCACCAATGGTACCTATGTTAATGGTGTGCTGATTGGTCGAAAATCTATTTCGCAAACATCAAAAGTAACACTTAAAGATGGTGATATTCTTTCTTTTGATTTAATAGAAAATGGTCATTCTCATCAAGAACGTGTCGTAGCTGTTTTTTCTACTTCGTTATCTCCTGATACTAAATGGAAGAAAATACAATTGGGGGAGGAGATTGCGGAAATTAATATTGGTAGAACTGCATCCAATGCTTTGAATATTGAGAATGAAATGATTTCGGAACATCATGCATCTTTTTTTCGTTTAGATAGAGGTTGGGCGATCGCTGATCATAGTAGTACGAATGGTGTGTATGTAAACGCATCAAGAATTCGTTCATCTGTATACTTAAATATGATGGATGTTATTCGAATTGCTACTATCTGTTTTGTTTTCTATAATGATTTTATTTTATTTTGTGAAGAATCCAAAACTTCAACTGAAACAAAAAATACGAAGCAATTAAAGGTAAATATTTTGGAACGTAGTGTTATGCAACGTTTTAAGAAAATTCGTTTATTGCAAGATATTAATCTTACTATTTCAAGCGGTGAGATGGTGCTAATCTTGGGTGGATCGGGAGCAGGTAAGACTACTTTTATTAATGCTGTTATGGGATATGAAAAAGCGGATGGCCATATTACATATGATCAAACCGATATTTATCAAGAATACGAAAGAATGAAATATAAAATTGGATTTGTGCCACAACAAGATTTACTGCGTGGTAGTGATTCTGTATATGACACTTTGTCTAATGCGGCGATGATGAAGCTTCCCGCTAGTTATACACCTGAAGAACGAGAAAATCGAATTAGTACCGTATTGGAAGATCTGGGACTTAGTCGGGAAAGAAATACAATGGTAACTAAATTAAGTGGTGGACAGCGTAAAAGATTAAGTATTGCTGTAGAGTTTATTGCTGAACCGGCGTTGTTTTTCTTGGATGAGCCGGACTCCGGTTTGGATGATATTATGGGTAGAGGTTTAATGGAAAATTTGCGCAAGATTGCGGATAAAGGAACTATTATTATGGTTATCACGCATAGCCCGCAACGTGCAGCTACGCTATTTGATAAAGTACTCGTCTTGGCAAAGAGTACCATTGATAACTGTGGCCATTTGGCTTTTTATGGGTCGCCTAAAGAAGCATATGAATTTTTTGATGTGCAATCTTTTGACGGTATTGTCAAAAAGATTAATCGCAAGGATGAAAATGGAGAAGGATTATCTGATTTTTATATTGATAAATACAAAAATATACATCCTTGATAGAAAGAAGGAATCTGTTGATGAGTGATAAAAGAATTGGTCGTTTCGGTCAAATTAAGATTTATGTCGGGAAATGTTTTCGCTCTTTTATTTATGAAAAAGGATGGATATCGCTACTTACTACAGTGATAGTGGCAGTGATATTGTCTTGGGTTATTGGCGACAATACATTTAAAACTTTTGAAGATACGAGAAGTGGCGCTTTTGCTATGATTTGTGGATGTATTTGGACAGGATTATTTAATTCTATTCAATCAATCTGTCGAGAACGTCAAATTATCAAAAGAGAACATCGTACGGGTCTGCATCTCTCTTCATATATTACGGCACATATGATTTATGAATTTGTGTTATGTGTTGCGGAATCAATTATTTTGACGGTTATATTTGCCCTGTTTAGAAATTTTCCTGACAATGGTGTGTTGTTTGGTTGGACGGCATTTGAAATATTTATTTCATTTACGCTTGTGATTTTCTGCGCAGACACACTTGGGATTTTAATTTCATGTATTGTAAAGACTCAAAATGCAGCTATGATTGTTATGCCGTTTGTGCTTATTTTTCAATTAGTCATGGCAGGCATGATGTTTAAAATTCCAAGCGAGGCTGAATATGTGAAAGAACTTACTATTAGCAAATGGGGTCTTAATGCTGTTTGCAGCACTTCTGATGTCACAAAACTTCCTACTTCAAGGGAGTTTGCTATGCAAGCGGAAGGGAATAATACCCAAATTCCGTTAACACAAGCTGAACTTAAAGCGATGGAAGAATATAAAGCGGATTATAAAGCAACGGCAAAAAATCTCGGTAATTGCTGGGGTGTTTTGGCGGGATATAGTATGGTGTATGGGTTTCTAGGGACCTTGTTTTTGAAACTTGTGGATAAAGATAAGAGGTAAATCGATCATGTATGATTTGGATTTTGCATGTATAACAAATCATGGTGATCGGCCGATTAATGAAGATGCTGTTGGGGTTAAGCAAAAGCAAGATGGTCAACAGTATTGCTTTGTCCTTTGTGATGGATTGGGTGGACATGGTATGGGCGATGTTGCATCTTCCGTGGTCAAAGATACCTTTTTATATGCATTTGAAGAAGCCGAATCTATGAAGCATTTTCTGCCAAATACTTTTAAAAAGGCTCAAGAACAGTTGCTTTTACAACAGAAGGAACAGAATGCTACGCATAAGATGAAAACAACAGCGGTTTGCGTGGTATGTGATGATCAAAAAGTCTCTGTAGGCTATGTGGGCGATTCCCGTTTTTACGCTTTTCGTAAAAATTGTGTTGCGGTTCAAACGGCGGATCACAGCGTGCCGTATAGATTGTATTTATCGAAAATGATTCGCGAAGATGAAATACGTACGCATCCGGATAGAAATATGTTACTTCGTGTTATGGGGGTGCAGTGGAATGACCCTCAGTTTGAAGTTCTCAAGACGCTAAAATTAAAAACAATTCAAGCATTTTTACTCTGCTCGGATGGTTTTTGGGAGTTGATTACAGAGGCGGATATGTGCAGATTGTTGCAGGAGTCGCTATCTGCACAAGAATGGCTGTCTAAAATGCAGGCTATTATTGAAAATAGTCCTAAAACGGACAAGGATAATTATTCTGCGATTGCCATCCTGTGTCATAAGAGGTGATGACGATGATTCGTGATGAGGATGAATATCAAGTGTATGATATAAATGATTTCATTGAGGTGGCAGTTCTGTCCTTAAAAGGTAACAGGTCTTGTCAGGAAGATCGTGTCGGCTTTGCTTTGGATGATGCGCAGGGGATGATTGTGCTTTGTGATGGTATGGGTGGACACGAAGGTGGAAAAATGGCCAGTACGATTGCCGTTGAGGAATTTTTGGCTGCTTATCGAAAAAATCCAAATGTTCAATCCGTTCGCGAGTTTTTGCTTGGAACGATTGAAGATGCTGACCAAAAGGTTTCGCGTATACAGCGCCCGGATGGTACGATGATGCGAGCGGGATCTACTGTGGCTGCTATTTACGTACGTGAGAATCAATTATTTTGGGTGGCTGCCGGTGACAGTCGAATCTATATCTTACGGAATCAAGAATTGGTTCAAGTAACGAAAGATCATACGTACCAAATGATATTAGACACGAAATGGCATAATGGCGAAATTTCTTTGGAAAAATATCAATCTGAAATGAAACGCAAACATATGTTGATCAGTTTTTTGGGTGTTGGCGGATTGCCTTATGTAGAGAATAATAAAAAACCGCTACAACTTTTGCCCAATGATCGGATTGTATTAGTATCGGATGGTATTTATAAATTGTACGGAAATGACGAACTGATTGGCTTGTTTCGAACGAATGATTGTAGAAAAATTTTCCATTGCATACAAGAGGATGTTCGACTTAATCAACAAAGAAATTTAGATAATCTTTCGATGGCTATAATTAAAGTGAAATAGGTGGAGGATAAAATGGAAGTACGAGTAACAAAATGTCAAAATGGACACTATTATGATGCCAATAAACACGATGTATGTCCGCACTGTGGTGATGGGGAATTTTCGGTTAAAAACATCACAAAGGAATCGGTAGAAAAACATAGCTGGTTTAAAAAAACAAAAACGACTACACCTATAAAAGAAACGGCACCATCCAAAGTGTCGTTGGAACCTGTGTCTATTACACCAGTTGTAATTGAGGATGTTGTCACACAAGGGAACTATGATTATGCATCGCAAAGTGCAGATGATGCCACTGAGGGGATCTTTGAATCTGTACAGGAAGAGAAAGTGCTCGGAACTGCAGATTTGTGCGAAGCTTCTCTATTTGAACAAGTGCAGCAAGCCACAGGAGAAAACGATGCAAAAACAATGGGTTTTTTCAGTGTGGGAAAGACGATATTTTCTAACGAATCTAAGGTTTTTGTTGACCCGGTGGTAGGTTGGTTGACTTGCGTAAGAGGTCGTGTTGTAGGGAAAAGCTATCCACTCAAAGCAGGGAAGAATTCCATTGGTCGTTTGGAATCAAATGATATTGCACTATTGGACGAAGAAAGCATTTCCCGAGAAAAACATGCATGGTTGATTTATGAACCCAGAAAAAGAAAGTTCTATATACAGCCGGGAGAAGGCAGTGGACTTACATATATCAATGACGAAAATGTATTTGTTGCAACCGAAATTTCTAATGGTGACGCAATTGATTTTGGCGATATAAAGTTTATTTTCACTCCTCTGTGTGGTGAACAGTTTACGTGGGATGATTATCTTGGTGAGAGGTAATATATGGGAAGATGTTATTCTTGCTTTAGAAAAATAGAAGATAACGTTGCAGTTTGTCCTTACTGCAATCATATTGTCTCTTACGAGGCTACCCAACCCATTTATATGGTTCCGGGTACCGTGCTGCAAGATCGTTATATCCTTGGCGAAGTTGTCAGTGCCGGTGGATTTGGAATTATTTACAAGGCGTGGGATTCTAACTTAGAAACTATTGTTGCGGTAAAAGAGTTCTTT
>JAFYOJ010000025.1 GCA_017560225.1 Clostridia bacterium | reverse complement strand
GTCATCACCAGATAAATCAAATATAAAATCTTCGCTGTATCCCGCGCTTTCGGCACCAATTTGCCCACAACCGGTCCGGGCATTTCCGCACGCAGAATATGAATGGTACGACCGGAACCGGAATCCGAAGGAAGCAAAGCAATCAATAACACCAATACACCCATACCGCCAATCCAGTGGGTGAAGCTTCGCCAGAATAAAATGCCGTGGCTAAGCAGTTCCACCTCCTGCACAATAGAAGCGCCGGTGGTGGTAAAACCGCTGACAGACTCAAAAAATGCATCGATAAAAGACGGAATTTCACGGCTGATATAGAAAGGAATTGCGCCGATTAACGAGCAGATCACCCACGTAAGGGCCACCACAATGAAACCCTCTTTGGCATAAATGGTCTTATTCTTTGGCTTAAAGCATTTGGTCAAAACAAGGCCCACAATAACCGCAAGCAAAACCGCTGCCAAGAAAGCAAGAACGCTCTGCTCCCGGTAAAGAAGAGAAACCAACAAAGGAAGCACCATCAAGGCACCCTCTAAGGTAATAATCTTTCCTAACATGTGGAAAATCATCTTAAAGTTCATACGCCACGGTCCCTCTTACACAATTTCTGCCAAATCCTGAAGCCGCTGGTTTGCCGCAATGACAACCACACGGTCTCCCTCTTGAATAAAATCATTACCGGAAGGAATGATGGGTTTACGGTCACGAATAATACCCGCAATCAAAATTTGAGGCTTTACCGCCAAATCCTTCAGACAAACACCCAAGAATGGCACTTCGCTTCCCGCCACAAACTCCAACGCTTCTGCTTTGTCGTCCATTAACTTATATAAAGTTTCCACTTTACTGCTGCCCAAAGAATTCTCCAGCGCTCTTGCGTAGCGAATCAAAATATCTGCAATAATCTTCCGAGGCGATATGGTACAATCCAAACCAAGTTTCTCTGCAAGCACCGACATTTCATCCCGATCCACCTGTGCAATGACTTTCGGGATATCCTGATTAGAGGCAAAAATAGATAACAAAATATTACTTTCATCGGTTTCCGTCAAAGACACAAAGGCATCCTGTGCCGAAATACCTTCTTCCATCAGCAAATCATGATGCGCCCCATCCCCGTGAATAACAACCGCTTTCGGCAAAGAATCACATAATTCTCTGCATAACGCACGATCCGATTCAATAATCTTCACACCGTTGCCGGAATTCGTCAAAAGTTGTGCCAGATAATACGTCGTTCTGCCGCCGCCTAAGATCATCACACTGCGTGCTTGTTTCTGCAAGACACCCAATTCACGCAACAATTTATGGATTTCGGCCGGTGTGGAAGTAATACCGATCTTATCCCCATTTTCCAGCACGAAATTACCGGAAGGAATAAATACGTCATCCCCTCTTTGCACCACGCAAACCAGGAATTTAGCTTTGTACTTCTGTCGAATATCCTTTAAAGACATTCCAATCAAAGCAGAATCCGGTTTCAAGCGCACTTCCACCATCTCGTAACTTCTTCTGGAAAAAGTTTCCACTTTCAACGCAGAAGGGAACTTCAGCAATTTAAACAATTCCTCTGCCGCCAGCAATTCCGGATTGATTGCCATGGACAGTTCCAATTGTTGCTTCATAAACACCAAGCTTTGGTCATTGTACTCAGGATTACGAATACGGGCAATGGTATGACGAGCACCTAATTTCTTAGCCATAAAGCAGCTGAGCATATTCATTTCGTCCGATTCCGTCACAGCAATCAACAGTTCCGTTTTCGCCACGCCGGCCTCCACTAAAGGCTCCACGTCTGCACCGTTGCCACAAACCGCCATCACGTCATATTCATTGGTAATTTCTGCAACTGCCTTTGCATCCCGGTCTACCGCAACCACATCGTGACCTTCACTCACCAAACTTCCCACAATCGTTGTGCCAATCTTTCCCAGTCCAACAACAATAACGCGCATGGTCTACACTCCTTACAAGCAAAAATTACCTTGTACAAAAATCGGGATTTCTGTTCCATCTGCCAAAATCCCCGTAATTTCCAAATCATCTGTCCCAATCATAAAATCAACGTGCTCATCGGAACAATTAACGCCCTTTCCCCGCAGTTCCTCCTCAGAAAGTCCAATGCTACCCTCCACACAAGAAGGATACGCCGAACCTACTGCAAAATGGCAGGAGGCATTCTCATCGAATAACGTATTATAGAACAGCAAACCCATTTGTGCAATAGGCGAGCGTTTCTCCACCAACGCAATTTCGCCCAAACGGGAAGCGCCGGTATCGGCCGAAAAGATATTCTCCAAAACCGCGCGCCCTTCTTCGGCTGTGTAGTCTACCAGTTCTCCGTCTTTGAAGGTAAGGGTAAAATGTTCTACCAACCGACCCTGATGGCACAGCGGCATGGTGGAAACCAATGTTCCGTTGGCTGTGCGAAAATCCGGCGCGGTGTAAATTTCTTCGGTCGGAATATTGGCCGTGAAAATAACGCCATTCTGCGCAGGTTCTGCCCCACCCTGCCAGATATGCTTGTCCGGCAAGTTAATGGTAAAATTCGTGCCAATTTGATTGCGGTAACGCAGTGTCTTAAACTGCAGCGCATTCAGCTTCGCCGCTCTTTCCGCAATCAAGCGGTTATTCTCCGTAAGTGCTGCCAAAGGATCTTCCCGATCCAAACGCATGGATTTGCAAATAGCTTCTTCTAATTGTGCCAAAGCCTGCTCCGGGGTAACATCCGGGAACATTTTACAGGCCCACGCCTGATTCGGCGCCGAAACCACACACCACGTGCACTGATTTTGCGTAATAATATTCCAATATTCCCCGTAAGCCTTGTTGGCCGCGAGTGCATGGGCACGCATTTTCATGGGATCCACTTGCGCGAAAATATCCGGATCTTCCGAGGCGATGGTAATAAAACAAGCCCCGTTTCTTGCGTAATACATACGAGACTCCGTCATCCAATCCGGAATAACAGACAGCGCCTCGCAAGTCGCATAATTGTAGCGAATCCGGGCGCTTTCTTCATCTCGCCATTGAATGAGACAGTCTCCTGCCCCGGCTTCATAAGCGGCTTGCATAATATCTCTTGCGTATACGGCACATTCAATAGGACTGTTGATGACCACCAACTGTCCCGGCTGTACGTTTACGCCACCTCTTACAATTAACGTGCCAAACTCTTTCATTGCCGATCTACCACCCATACTGCAGAGACTTTCTTGAGTTCTGCTCTTAATTTTTGATTCTGTGCATGGGTATGCATCCACAGTGTCCCCGCCAGAATCGTAAAAGCTGCCAAAAGCATCAAAATCCAAACCAGCAAAGAATTTTCTCCCCAAACATGATCCAGACGCACACGTTTCTTAGATTCTTCTATGGGTTCCTGTACTTCCGATACTTTGGGCAATTCAGTTTCTTTGCGTTCCGTCGTCACATCGGATTGTTTCGGCGGTAAAACGTTTTCTTGCTCCCGGTTTCCCATCAATTCCTGCCGATGGGTACCTTGATATTTACTCCGAACGCCCCGCGCACGAATGCTATCCTCCCCACTCTCTCGCATGCGAGAGGCAGGGCGAATTTCTGCCGGAATAAAATCGGTTTCCGCCGTATGGGACGTGGTGTGACGCATGGAGGTAGGCTCGCTGTATTTTCCAAAAACAGGTCGTTCCCGTACCGGTGGTACAGAACGGTTCTCGATGGGCGTCGTTTCCTTTGAACGTTGGGGAATATAGTCCGGTGCCGCCGCCAAATGATCCAGTACTTCCAAACCTCGTTTACGATCCTCCGGTCTCTTAATGGAGTTGAACAAACGAACAGCGCCAATTCGATCTCCGCCCACAAACATACAAATACCCAGCACAATCATAGCATCGCCGAATTCCGGATAATGACTGACTGCTTTGCGCAGATTATTTCTCGCCATATCCCGATAACCGTCTTGAATATCTTTCAAAGCTTTGTTATAAAGGGTGAACGCAATCCGCATAGATTCTGTATAGAGCCCCTCATCAGAGGAAAGGCTCCCTATATCTATGGGCTTAAAGTTCTTTGTTTCTTCTCTTAGATCCAGCATCTACGTTCTCCCCTTCTATTCTGCAACGATTACAGCTTATTCTCCGCAGCAATTCTTATACTTCTTACCACTGCCGCAAGGACACGGATCGTTACGACCCACTTTCGCCGCTTGTCTCACAACACTCTTCGGCGTTGTCGGTGCCTGGCTTTCTTCGCCCGGAGCGCCGTCCCCTCTTGCTTCTTTACCCGGACCGGCTACCTTTTTCCGTTCCAGTGTGGTATTGGCACGAAGTTTGAGCGTAAGCATCATGCGAACGGCTTGGTCACGAATGGTATTGTTCATATCTTCAAACATCTGGAATGCCTGGAATTTATACTCTACAACAGGGTTCTTCTGACCGTAAGAAAGAAGCCCCACACCATACTTCAATTGATCAATGGCATCAATATGGGTCATCCAGTTCTCATCTACCGCACGAAGCAATACAACTCGCTCTGCCTCTCGCATAAGTTCCGAGCCCACTTCTTCCTCTTTTGCCGCATAGCGCGCCATGGTGTCCTCCACCAAAATTTCTGCCAATTGATCCGGTTTCATCGTGCCTGTACGAACCTGTTCCCATAAATCCTCTAACAAATCTTTGGAAATAATGCCCACCAAATCTGTGGCAATGGCTTCCGCATCCCAGTATTCTGCGGATACGTCTTCGTTGCAATACCCTTGCACCGTTTCTGTAATCCGGCTACGAATCATATTCATAAAGCTTTCTTGTAAATTCTCGCCATCTAATACACGGCGTCGCTGGGCGTAAATAATCTCCCTTTGCTGATTCATAACGTCATCATATTGGAGTACGTGCTTTCTGGAATCGAAGTTGCGTCCCTCTACACGTTTTTGGGCACCTTCAATGGCATTGGACAAAATCTTATGTTCAATGGCATAATCTTCTTCCACACCCAAAGAGTCAATCATACCGCTCATACGGTCAGAACCGAACAAACGCATCAAATCATCTTCTAAAGAAATATAGAAGCGAGAACGGCCCGGGTCACCTTGACGACCGGCACGACCTCTTAACTGATTGTCAATTCGGCGAGACTCATGGCGCTCTGTACCCATAATGAACAAACCGCCTGCCGCTAATACTTTCTCCTTGTCAACCTTTGTATCTTGATTATGGAATTCCACCAATTCACGGTAATGTTTCCGAGCATCCAAGATTTCCTGTACGTCGGTTTCCGCATAGCTGTCTGCCGCCGCAATCAACTCATCGGAATAACCTTCTTTCCGCATATCTTGCTTGGCCATAAATTCGCTGTTACCGCCCAGCACAATATCCGTACCACGGCCCGCCATATTGGTGGCAATGGTTACAGCACCAAACTTACCTGCCTGAGCAACAATCTCCGCTTCCCGTTCGTGGTTCTTGGCATTGAGCACATTGTGCTTCACACCACTTCTTCCCAAAAGTTTGCTTAAGAATTCAGATTTCTCAATGGACACAGTACCGATCAGCACCGGTTGTCCACGATCGTGGGCTTCCACAATATCCCGAAGCAATGCCTTATATTTACCGTTTACGGTTCTATACACGGCATCCGGATGGTCAATTCTTTGTACAGGTTTATTGGTGGGAATCACAATAACGTCCAAAGAATAAATATCATTGAATTCTCCTTCTTCGGTAAGCGCAGTACCGGTCATACCGGAAAGTTTACCGTACATACGGAAGAAATTCTGGAAAGTAATCGTAGCTTGGGTCATACTTTCCTTCTGAATCTTTACCTTTTCTTTCGCTTCAATGGCTTGTTGAAGACCTTCATTATAACGGCGACCGAACATCAAACGGCCGGTAAATTCGTCTACAATAATGATGCTGTTATCTTTCACCACGTAGTCAATATCCCGCTTCATAATACCATGGGCGCGAATTGCTTGGTTAATATGGTGGGAAATTTCCGCATTTTCCGGATCCGAAAGGTTCTCCAAATTAAACCACTTCTCAGCCTTGGCAACACCCACTTTAGTGAGCACAGCAGTCTTGGCTTTCTCATCTACAATATAGTCCTCGGAAACTTCTTCCATCAAATCCTTGCTATCGGTTTCTTTAATAACCAGGGATTTCAAACCGGAAACAAAGGCTTCTGCACGCTCATAGAGTTCGCTGGACTTATTGCCCATACCGGAAATAATCAACGGTGTGCGGGCTTCATCGATTAAAATACTGTCCACCTCGTCCACAA
Organism: Clostridia bacterium; assembly: GCA_017560225.1. Lineage (GTDB taxonomy): Bacteria > Bacillota > Clostridia > UBA1212 > UBA1255 > RGIG9099. The sequence goes on along the minus strand of JAFYOJ010000025.1, from coordinate 13,572 downwards.
TAGCAAAATTCAGTTCACGTTGAACTAAACTTTCTTTATAAATGACCATATTGTCACGAAGATAATCAAATCCCAGTTCATTATTGGTAGCATAGGTAATGTCACAAGCATAGGCCGCTTGTCTTTCCTCCGGCGTTAAGTCATGGACAATACATCCTACCGTAAGACCCAGGAAATTATAAATCTTACCCATCCACTCGCTGTCACGCTTTGCCAAATAATCGTTTACCGTAACCAAGTGAACACCTTTGCCGGCCAGAGCGTTCAAATAGGCCGGAAGCGTAGATACCAACGTCTTACCTTCACCGGTCTTCATCTCGGCAATTCTTCCTTGATGGAGCACAATACCACCGATTAACTGTACGTCATAATGACGCTGTCCAAGTACACGCCAAGCGGCCTCACGAACAACGGCAAAAGCCTCCGGAAGTAAATCGTCCAAATCCTCTCCTTGAGCCAGACGATCTTTGAAAATCTGCGTCATCCCCCGAAGTTCACTGTCGGATTTCGCCTTCATGGTCGGTTCTAAGGCATTGATTTCATCCACCACAGGACGAATTTGTTTAATGGCCCGCTCACTGTATGTGCCAAATATTTTCTCAAATAAACCCATCTTCCAAAACCTCTCTATCCAATCAATTCAGTTCATCCAGCGTCAAGCTGAATGCTTGCATAAAATGTTCCATAAAATAATCCAGCGCCGGAAGTTGCATCTCCCGCAAGCTCTTTAACACGCTTTCTTTTGCTTTCACAAATTCACCGTTTCCGGCTTTCACTTCTTCTTCGCACTTAATATAAGCACTGAGTCTGTCCGCCGCTTTCACAATGGGATAATAGGCGGGATCCATTTCCTCAAAGAAGAATAAGCCCCGATAGTCCCCTTCTAAATCTCCCGGCAACATGCTGAGAAGTTTCTCCTTAGAAACGTCTTCAATTTGGTGATAATTCTCTTTAATCGCGGGGTTAAAATACTTAATAGGGGTGGGCAAATCACCCGTAATAATTTCATTGGCATCGTGGAAGACGCCATATAAGCAAGCGCGCTCCGGATTCAATTCCGGCTCGTCCTCTCCCCGCAAACGATTGTGGAGAATGGCAAGGCAGTGGGCCAGGATTGCCACCTGCAAACTGTGTTCCTGGATATTCTCCGTCACGGTATTGCGCATCAGCCCCCAACGGCTAATGTACTTCATACGGCTCAGATATGCGTAAAAATTAAACTGTTCTGCCACGCGTTCCACACCTCGCTTAAATCCAGTAAAGTTCTTCAAATACAGACAATGCATAGCCGTCTGTCATACCGGCAATGTAGTCTGTGGTAATCTGCTCCGGAAGTTCCTTCAAATCGTAATTCTTCTCCATCATGTACTTGAGTAATCTGGATTCGAATTTATCTTCCGGTGTAATCTCTGCCAATGCCGCCCGCATACTGGGGTAGCGACTGTCAGCCCGTCCAATGAGTCGGCACACAATGGGATAAATAGCTTCAAACAAACCTTCAATAGCGTTATCCGCATTATTCTCATAGCGACCAATCATGGGTGCTCTGTAAATATACTTATTATTGGTCAAGATCATATCTCGGAGTGCTTCACCACGGGCATCACTTAACCGAATATAATCCGTGTCGTAACTGTTCTCGATCAAATCTTGGACTAACGTATCGATCATTTTACCGTTGGTCGCGCCAAGCTCAGCACGAATTTCCCCGGAAATATCGCTGTAGTCCATAAGCCGTGCCCGAATGGCATCCTCGATGTCTCGACCTACGTAAGCAATCTTATCTACGATGCGCACCACGCAAGCCTCTAACGTGTAGGGCATATTGTGACGATGATCGCAGGTATAAATATCTTCCGGACGTTTCGTCTTGTCCGCTTTCAATACGTACTCTTCGTAATTCTCGCCGCAATGGCTCACAATACCGTCCCGCACTTCATAAGATAAGTTCAGACCGCAGTTCTCGTTGATCATTTCCTTGGAAATACGCGTCGATAAACGGTCCACCACCCGCAAACTGTGATATTCGTGGTGGAAACTAAGATCCGGATTCTTCTCTTTCAAGCAACGGTTCAAAGCCCGCTCGCCGCTGTGACCAAAAGGCGCATGGCCCACGTCGTGGCCCAGTGCAATGGCCGTAATCAAATCTTGATTCAGCCCCAGTGTCCGGCCGATGGTATTGGAAATAGCGTTCACGTAAAGCACGTGCTCCATACGGGTACAAATATGATCGTTCTTGGCATTAAAGAAAACTTGGGTCTTATGACGCAGTCTTCGAAACTCCTCTGAATAAAGAATTCGGTTGCCGTCCCGCTCGTACATAGAACGCACGGCGCACTCCGGCTCTTCCACCTGGCGACCCAAGCTTTGGGAACTGCGGGCCGCCCGGGGGCTTAAATATTCTTCCTGTTTCAGTCGAATCTCACGAAAGTTCATAAGGCCCTCCTCTTACTTATTCTTATTAAACTCTGCCGCTAAGAATGCATTGATAAAGCCGTCAATCTTGCCGTCCATCACTTTATCCACAACCACTTCTTCGTAGCCGGTACGGTTGTCCTTCACCAAAGTATAAGGACAGAATACGTAAGAACGAATCTGGCTGCCCCATTCAATATCCAATTGATTGCCTTTCAGGTCGGAAATCTTCTCTACATTCTCTCTTTGCTTGAGCTCAAACAACTTAGAACGCAGCATCTTCATGGCCGTTTCCTTATTCTGCAGCTGAGAACGCTCCGTCTGGCAGGCAACGGTAATGTTGGTCGGCTTATGGGTAATACGTACCGCAGAGTCCGTCTTGTTAATATGCTGACCGCCGGCACCGCTGGAACGGTACGTACCGATTTCCAGGTCCTCGGGACGAATATCAATCTCAATGGTATCATCAATTTCCGGCATAACCTCAACGGATACGAAAGACGTGTGTCTCCGTCCTGCAGAGTCGAAAGGCGAAATACGTACCAAACGGTGTACGCCGTGTTCGCTCTTTAAGAAGCCGTAGGCATTTTCACCATTAAACTGCAGCACCGCACTCTTAAGACCGGCCTCGTCGCCGTCCAGATAGTCTACTACTTTCACGTCAAATCCGTGGGCCTCTCCCCAACGCATATACATTCGGAACAACATAGAGCCCCAGTCTTGGGCTTCCGTGCCGCCGGCGCCGGGATGGAGGGTGAGTACCGCGTTGTTGCCGTCGTACTCCCCGGTAAAAAGGGTTTCTAAACGAAGCATCTCAAAGGCTCCCTTGTAAGCCTCCAATGCTGCTTCCACCTGTGCCGGCATAGAAGTATCATTCTCTTCATTGCCCAGCATAATCATCAACTGAATTTCCTCCAATTGACTTTCCAAGCTGGTAAACTTGCCCAGTTTATTCTTTAACGCTTTCAAATGTTGTAAAGTTTTCTGAGAACTGGCCGGGTCATTCCAGAAGTCCGGTTCCGACGCTTTGTTCTCTAATTCTTCAATGAGGTTCGTCATGCCCTCCGTGTCAAAGTGAATCCCTCAAATCATATAAATTCTTCTGCAGGGGCTCAATTTGCAATGCATATTGATCCAACTCGAACACTTATATCATCTCCTTTAATAGGGGCTTTCGCGCCGCCTTTGGTAAAATAAAGTATACATTGATAATTTTACCATATCTTCCGGTAAAATGCAAAGAAATAACAGGTCGTAATCCGCCTTTTTCAAAGCAATCACGACCTGTTTCGCTCAAATCATTTGACCAAACCCTATTTTACCCTCTGTCTCGATTGAGTTCCCACTCAATATACCCCTCCGGCAGCAGAATTACCGGCTCCTTGCCCGGCGCAGAAGCGGACACTTTCTCCAAATAACCGTCCACACATTGGTACACCTGTTTCGTGCCTTCCACCTTGTAGAAGAAGCCCTCGATGTAGCCGTAGCGAAGCGCCAGATACGCCTCCGTAATCTTCTCGTATACGTAAGGATCCTCTCCCTCTACGTCCGGCGCAGAACCTTCTGCCCCTTTACGAATGGGAACCGTAGCCTCCCAGCCCGTTTCTTCGGCGTGGTCGTTATAACTGGGAATCATAATAACTCTTGGATTCTCTTTGATGGCCTCCAACCACATTTGGGTATACCGAACACCGTTATCCCGTTCAAAATACTGGATATCGATGCCCTGATGGGCCTTGTTATAGCCCGGCTGCACACCCATAATTTCGGAGCCCTTATTCTGGACGTCCCAAACCCAACCCCAGTTACCTTGGGTCTTCCAAATTTCCTGATCCTGACCTCGATTCTGCCAGGAAATAAATCCGGTGCCGTAGCGCTGGGTAAAACGGTCTTGATTGTCCACATAGCGCACGTCCGGAGAACCTGCCATATACATCACCAAAAGGGGCTTGCCATCGTAGATATAGAATGCATCCGGATATTTTTCATAAAGTTTATAATACCGGTCAAAATCCTTCTGCTGTTGCACCGCATCTCCGAAGTCTCGAATAGCACCACCGGTTGCAATGGCGATTTTAGGGGAATAGCCATCCAAACTATCTGCCACCGCTGTAAAACGGCTCAGATTGCTGGCAATATCGGAATAATATCCGCCGTTCGGATTATTGGTATCATCCAGCACCATAAAATCGATGCCGATATACTGCATCCGCACCAATACAGAAGTCGCATAATCTTTGTCACCGGATCCATAGTATCCATAATCCACCGGTTTCACGCGGGTCCAATCCTCTCCGTACCAACGAATATAACTGGAATGTCCCTCCTGGAACCACCAAATGGTATACCAGGTACCCACCTGGGAACCGTAATACGTATCTCCGGACTTTTGCGGCCATGCGCCGAACTTATCATAAACCGCCACGTCCGCATATTTATTATCTGCTTTGATTAAATTGGGCTTATAGTTATTGGCAGGCTCCCGAACAGGCCGCGCCGTGGGCGTGCCCTCCGGTGTTTCCCCACCGCCACAAGCAAACAGCATGGGCACCGCAAACACCATCATCATACAAAGCATCAAAATTTTGCGTAAAGATATACCTTTTCTCATCACAGACCTCCTTCTGTAAATACATCCCGAATAGCTTCCAAGTATCCGTACCCGTACAAATCGTCCGGTTCCAAATAACTGGTTTCCGTCCATTCATTCCAACTGTTCACCGTAATCAAGTTGACGTCATTTCGGTCGCAAAATGCTTTCACCGCTTCTAAACACTTCTTAAAATTCTCCGGACCGTTATTGGTGGTAATATTGGGAATAAAATTTTGATAACGAGGATTGTTATCCCAACCAATAGATACGTGGGGATAATAGGTCACCCCATATTCATCCTTAATCTTCTCCCAAAGAGGTTTAATATCCTCCAGAATTTCCAAGAAATCCCGATTCACATTGGCCATGTGGGCAAACTGGTAATTGGTTACAGAATGGAAGCCCAGCAGGCGTACCAGTTCACTTTCATTATCAATCCTTTTACCGTCAAAACCGGACTGATCCCGGATGTTGCCGTCCCAGCGAATAAACTGGTAATGCACACCGGCAAGGCCTGCCTTCTTGGCCTCTTGATCCAGCCACGCCATGGCATCCACAGTAGCCGCAAGACCGCCCAGGCCCTGCAGTAAATTCCCGATATCGTAAATGCTCACCACAGGCTTGCCATCGATGCAGTAATAGTTGGGACGGGTAAAATACTGCGTAATCCACCGCTTGCCAATGGTTTCAAACTGCTCCCGGGAAACCGCGCCGTGCCAAATCTTCGTTTCGATCTTATCCGAAAGACGAAGATCCCAACCGTGGGTTACGTCGTGATTGGCCCACATAATATAGAATTTCATCTTGTGGTTATTGGGCGCTTTCAAGAAGCCGTCATTTAAGCAATTCTCCAAGAAAGGACGGTTGTCATACCAATACCAATCATAGATAAACACGTTCACACCGTGGGCTGTTGCCGCCTCAATCTGCCCTGCCATCACAAAAGGATCCGCTTCATTCACGTATCCCCACAAGGGTTTTCGGTTCCAATGATAGCCATTGGGCTTCGGTGCCGAATTCTTCACCGTCTGCCATTCCCCAATGCCCTCCGGCCAGAATATGCGAGTTCGCAACTCATCCCCGGTATACGCAGGCCATACGTAAGCCGCAATATCGTACTTCTTCATACCCAATTCTCCTTTAAATAAAGAATTTACTTGTACTTTCTATGGAAATAGTATACTATAAAACCATCTAAAACGCTTTGTGAAAAGGGGCAAAAAGTATGCGAAATCGCTCAAACAATAACCTACCGGCTTTCTATACCTACCATAACGATATGATGTTGGATGCCAATAAACCATTGCTGGCCAATTTGGACATTAACGAATTTACCTATTTACATTTCCATGATTGCTTCGAAATCGGATACTGTGTCAGCGGTTCCGGCGTTTGTCGGGTTGAAGATCAAGAATACACTTTTAAAGAGGGCGACGTGGAAATCATTTTCCCCTTTCAGAAACACATGTCCCGAAATGACGATGCCGGTCCCAGCTATTGGTATTGGATTACCTTCAATCTGCATGCCCTCTCCGAGCGAAGCGGTTTTGGCAGTAGCGCAAAATTAGAACAGCTGATTGCCAACGAGATGGGATTGTGCGGTATTCTTACGCCGGAGGAACATCCGGAAATTGCGGAATTGGTCAAGAAGATTTTTACCGAAACATTGGAGAAAGACGCTGCCACGCCCTACCACGCAGAACTGAGAGCCCTCTATGTGTACCAACTGCTCATCCAATTGTCTCGCCGGTCGGCGCCATTGCCGAAACTGCAAATCCAGCGAGACCGAAATCTCCAATCCGTCTCCTACGCACTGGACCTAATCGCGCAAGGAATCCAGTATGGCGACACGCCTTCCGTGGAAAGTCTGGCACGGGCTTCCAATATGAGCGTATCCAACTTCCGAAAAGTTTTCCGCAAAGTGACCGGCCTTTCGCCTAAGGATTATATCACCCAAGGACTGCTCAACAAGGCACAACAACTGCTTCTAACCACCCAGAAGAGCATTTCCGAAATCTGCATCGAAACAGGATTCGGAGACCAATCTTGGTTTAACCGCCAATTCTTAGCAAAAACAAAAATGACCCCCTCTGCCTTCAGAAAGAAGTTTCAGAAAGAGGCCATTGCTTTGCTGTAAGAGACATTATCCCAACAAAAACTCAATCTGGCCCGTACGGATTTTTACGTCCGCCACCAGCACTTTCAAGGAATCTCCAATGGCAAACGTCCGCTTGGTAGCCTCTCCCCGCGCCAGCATCCGTTTTTCGTCGTAGATCATATAATCCGGCATATTATTGTAGAACAGCAAGCCCTCCGCACTATTGGGCAATCGCACAAAAATGCCGAAGGAAGTAATGCCGCTGATAATGCCGGTGAACTTCTCGCCCACGTAATCCGCCATATATTCCGCCACTTTAATATCCGTATATTGCCGCTCCGCAGACTCTGCTTCCCGCTCTGTTTCCGAGCTGTGCTCCGCCACATTAAACACCATGCCCCGCAGTTCTTCCTCCAAAACGGCACCCAGTTCCCCGTGCAACACCCACTTGATCACCCGATGAATAAACAAGTCCGGGTAACGGCGAATGGGGGATGTAAAATGGGTGTAATATTCCGCCGCCAGTCCAAAGTGGCCTTTGTTCTCCCCGGAGTATTCCGCTTTCTGCATCGCCCGAAGGGCCAGCATACTAATCACACTCTCCGTTCGCATGCCCTTACATTTCTCCAGCATAGACTGAATGGCGTGGCTGTGAATTTCTCCGCCCCGTCCTTTCAGCGTAAAGCCCATGGTGCGCACTGCCTGGGCAAGATTGTCAATTTTCTCCGCTTCCGGCGCTCCGTGGTTTCGATACAGGAAAGGTACGTCCAGCCAGTAAAAATGCTCCGCAATGGTTTCATTGGCCGCCAGCATAAATTCTTCTATCATATTGTTGGCAAAGGTGGTGTGATATGGATATACGTCCACCGGTTTACCGCTTCCGTCCACCACTACTTTGGTCTCCGGGAAATCAAAATCCAACGCACCCCGATTCTTCCGCAATTGATGGCGAATTTCCGCCAATTCTTTCATGGCCTCTAAATCTTTCAGATAAGGCGCAAACTGCTTCTTGAGGCGCGGTTCTCCCACGGAGAAAAGTTGATAGAGTTGATTATACGTAATTTTGTACCGAATCTGAACGATACTCTCAAAAATTTCATGATTCACAATATTGCCGTGGCTGTCCATTTCCATTTCAATAGACAAAGCAAGACGAGGCACCCCTACGTTTAAACTGCAGATGCCGTTGGACAATGCTTTGGGCAGCATGGGAAGGACCATGCCGGGAAAATACACACTGGTACCTCTCCGGAATGCTTCTAAATCCAAGGGGCTACCGTATTTCACGTAGTGACTGACGTCCGCGATATGTACGCCCAAAAGCCAGTTTCCGTTTTCTTTCCGTTCAATGGAAACTGCATCATCCACGTCCTTGGTATCCTCTCCGTCAATAGTCACCAAATTCATCTGGCGCAAATCACGGCGACCTTTACGTAGTTCCCGTGCAATTACCGTATCCTTAACTTCTTTGGGCATACGACCGGCCGCTTTGCGCACTTCCTCGGGAAAATTTGCCCGATCCTTAATCAAAGCACCGGGGTCCGCCACTTCGCGCTTCTTCGGTTTCTCTTTATGTTGTTCTCTTTTGTTTCTTCTGCCATAACTCATAGTTTTATACGCCTCGTTAAATATAAAAATAGCCGCGACGGATTTCTCTGCCACGGCTTTGTGTCTGTTTTGTAGTATTTCCGCTTATGCGCTGAGCAATGCACTCAATACAACTGCTACAACTGCGAATGCAACGGAAAGTACGATGGTCAACTGCATCAAGAATTTCTCTTTGCTCATACCACCCTTGGTCTTAGAATAGAAAGACTCCGTAGTCTGACCTGTAATAGCGCCGCCCAAACCGGCTTCCTTCGTACGCTGCATCAAAATTATAACAATAACTGCCACACAAATAACCAGGAAGAAAATTCCCAAAATAACTTTCAATGTATCTGTCATTGATTACACCTCCAAAAAGTCGAACCAACAGGTATTATATACGAAGGTGCAAAGGTTGTCAAGTCATCATTTTTCCATCACCCGAACTGCCGCTATGGTCATATCATCTTTAGGCTTTCCCGCAGATAGCGCAATGGCTTTTTCCAAAATTTTCTTCACGCAATTTTGAACGCTGTCGCTGCCGCGAAAGACCGACATAAGAAAACGAGGAAGGGTGTCTCCGTCGCCGGCGGGAAAAGCATCGCTTATCCCGTCCGAAAGCAGCACAATCACACAACCGTGTGCCATTTTCTCTCGCACGGTACCACTGCCGCTTCCCAAAAAGCCAAGGGGCGCATCCGCCATGGTAATTTCCCGGCAAGAAGACTCCTTTGGATTTAATAAATAAGAAGGGGCCGCACCTCTTTTTGCAAAATGCGCCGTGCCACTGTATAAATCCAAATACAAGGCATCCACTGCGGTGCTCACTGTTTCTCCGTCGGCAGAAGCCGCAATCAAGGCATCTACCGCTTCCGATGCTTCTCCAAAATTCAAACCACCCTCTAAAAATAAACGGATCAACTTCATACAAGCGTTGCTTTGGCAAGACGCCACAGGACCGGTTCCCAGACCATCACTCAAAACTGCATATACGCCCCCCTCTTCCAGTTGGAACTTGGTGAAACAATCGCCGCTTTGCGCACTTTGATAAGCCTTGGCAGACACGATGCCGAACTCCGTTTCATAGCGAGGACTCTCCACAAAAAGAACGGTACAAATATTATCTTCGCAGCGGTGCAAGCAGCTGGCTTCCATAGGCTTTTTCACAATCTCCGACAAAATATCCGCTGCACGTGCGCAGTGTGTGCAGCCCTCTGCACAAGAAATGGGACGACCTTCCAAATGCAAATTACAAGGAAGCAACGTGCTTCTTGGCATAGCCAGTCGCACTTCTATGTGTCCACTTCGCGTGTACCGACAGGAGAAATCGCACAAAGTAATTTCATGAGCCTCCATGCGTCTGCGCACATGATCCCGCAGCTCATAATAAACTTTTCGCTGCTCATCCAATTCATCCCCCGCCCTGCACAGCATCCGGCTGATTTTGGAAAGTCCTTGGGCGGCAGCACGCCGACAATCTTGATTGCGACTGCGCCAAATTTGCTCCGCTCGCAATTGGGCTGTAATTTTCTTGCTTTCGTTTTGTAATTTCTCCGTATTGGGGCAGAACGACAGCATTTCACCTATAATTTGGTGCAGTTCTTCCTCCTGATTTTGCTGCACACAAAGGGTTAAGCGCTGCAGCATTTTATATGTTTTGGCATACTCGGTGGTATAACAAGATTCCCGTATGGCGCAGCGCACACAGACACGGCTATACAACTGAACAACACATTGCTCCTCCCGATAAGGTTCCGTTCGTTTCCCATGTTCAAACAACAGATCCGTCTGTTTGGCAATTTCTGTACCAATGCGAGACAATTCCGACATTTTACCCGCCGCCAACCCAATCATTAAACCGGTGGGCACGTAGTTTTCGCGAAGGAGCGGCGCCACACCTTCCTCTTTCTCCCCGGGCACCAGTTCTGCCTTGGCCAAAATTTTTTGCAACATTGGAATTTGAAAAATCCCAACAGGTCTTTGGGGGATCAGTAAAAATAACACGGCAGCGAAGCCGGTTTCATACATGCCCAGCACCAATTCTTTTGCCCCGCCATAGGCACAGGCCAGTAAAATATTTGCAATTACAAATCCAATAATAACGCCCAGTCGCTTGAAACGATTTAGTAAGCCCGCCAAGAATCCACCCAAGGCATACATACACATATATACTGCATTCCCGGAAGTCATCAGAATGCCAACCACCGTGCCACACGCGGCGCCCACGCCGAAACCACCGGCATAGGCTACCAGTAAGATTAGACAAATAGCAATGATATGCATCGTAGACAATCCCGCAATCACAACATCCGGCAAGCCCATCAGCACAACGACACCTGCAATGCAAATTGCCGCGAATTGATCTTGGGTCAGCACCGCCGCATGCTTTTTGGCTTGCAGACCGCCCCGCACATAGCAATACAAATAAAACGACACAAACATAATGACAAGTTGCGCTATAAAGCGCAACAAATCCCCCAAAGAGGCACCGCTGCCGGCCAAAAACACAATTCCCGGCACCAAAGTACACAGAAGGAGCAACAGTCCCAATTTGCCGTTTTTCTCCCCGCCGGAAAGAAGGGATGCGAAGAATGCAAATAAAAGAATGGCACAAATTACAATCCCCGCTTCCCGCAGGCGTCCCAAACTAAAACTGCCTACGATAAAGACAGATATGTATAGCAGCCGATTCAGCGGCCACTTAGTACATTCCTCCGAGAAAAGCCATGCGCATACCGCCGGCAGACCAAAGGGAATCATCCCGAAGACATTGGCTCTCGCAGTGAAGAAAAGCAATCCCATTCGAATTGCCGTCTGTTTATTCAAATTCAAATTGAGCAATATGCCCTTTCTCTTTTGTACATTCTTTATCATTTGTAATCACAACCCCTTGCTTTAGGGATTGTAGCGGGTAAATATGACGAAACCCGTCGAATTTCGACGGGTCAGAAAATTATTTTAGGAATACCGCTTAGTTATTTTTCTTTATTATACAAGGAACACATTCATCATCTTCTAAATGATATATTTCCGGAAGTACCGGCCGTTCTCTTAATGAAAAACGAGCCATAGAGCCAAACTCATCAGCTAACATTTGCGCAATCCATCGTTCCGTTTTAAAATGGCCGGCTGATATCGTCATAAAAGGCATCATTGCCAAATCAACAGCATCACTATGCTTCACTTCACCTGTTACAAGTACTTGAATGTCCTCTTCTATACACCACTGCGTTTCCCCGTCAAAAGCACCCGAACTAATACCTACGTTTACTTGACCGGTGCAACAAAAATCATAGCGTCTAATTCCCCTCAAAGAAGTCATTAAACGATCCGCGACCTTTTCATATAAACCCATCATCGAATCACAATTCATCTTCCCCACCAAATGGTGATGATTGCGGTCCCAATGCACCTCTTGAAGCCCAAGCTGCTGCGCCAGCGCCCAATTCACGCCCCGCTCCGCATAATCCAAATTGGTGTGGGCTGAATAAATATGAAGACCATGGGATACCGCAAAGGCAACCAGTCGCCCCCGAGGTGATGCATAATCAATTTCTGTCAAAGGATGGAAAATAAAAGGATGATGGGAAACAATCATATTCCGCCCGTCCGCCACCGCTTCTTCCAACACGTCCATCGTTACGTCCAAACACGTCAGAATACCGGTCACTTCCGCCTGCAAATCCCCCACCATCAAACCCACGTGATCCCAATCGCAGGCCAGGTGCAACGGTGCAATTTCTTCCATTATACGGCATACATCCAAAACCTTCATAACGACTCCACCTTTCGAATTACATCTTGCAGCAAGGCAACTTCCAAATCATCCGACCTGCTTCCTGCCGCCAATCCGGCAAGACGTTTCCGGGCTTTGCGTACAAGATTGTCATAGTAGTATGGCGGTAAAATGGTGGAACATCCCACTACGGCATCCACTTTTGAAATCTCCCTGGATACGCCATCATACACACAAACGATTCCCAAATAAATATGCCCCGCATCCTCGCAAGCCGCTTCCCGAAGAACACGGAAACCATTTTCACACAAGAATCGGCGCACCTGTTCCTCATTGGTATGAGGAGAAATAACAAAAGATTGTCCCACCGCAATTCCCTTTGCATCCAGTGCAGCCTGTAAAATGTCGCAAATCAAATGGCCACCCATGCCGCAAATGGAGGTCCAATCACATTCTCCCGGTTGATAACCGGATAATCCGGAACAAAGACGCAGCTCAATCCGGTCAAGAAGACCGTATGCACGAATATTCTTCTCCGCCCGCGTCAAAGGGCCCTCGTTAATATCCGAAGCAATGGCCCTATTACATACACCTTGTTGTACACAAAAAACAGGCAAATAGCCGTGGTCCGTCCCCACATCACCTAAACAACGTGCCGGTCCGTCCACCAAAGATGCCATCATAGATAAGCGAGGAGAGATTTCCACCATTTTACGCGCCCGCCAGTTCTACAACACGTGCCACAAAAGTGTCCACCGCACCATCACTTGGAATCTTGCCTATAATCTTGCCTTTCTCAAAAAGAAGAACCTCTCCGTCCCCGCCCGCAAGACCAATATCCGCTGCGCTGGCCTCTCCGGGGCCGTTTACGGCGCAACCCATCACGGCCACGTGAATAGGGCGTACAATCTTCCCTTGCGCTTCCAAAGCGCGCAAGCGTCGCTCAATTTCCGTTGCCAATCCAATTAAATCAATACGGGTACGGCCGCAAGTGGGACAAGATACAAATTGAACCATTCTGCCGCCTAAATTCATGCCCGCCAGCAACTCTTTTGCCACCCGCACTTCTTCTACGGGGTCGCCGGTCAAGGACACACGAATAGTGTCGCCGATGCCGCGGGACAAAATGGCGCCGATTGCCGC